>JAUWGG010000105.1 GCA_030606525.1 Methanobacteriota archaeon
GAAGAGTTATTGATGGCATTTAAGGAGAACGAAGATGCAGAAGATTGAAAAGGTAGCCATTATAGGGGCTGGTCCTGCTGGCATAGCAACAGCGATACAATTAAAACGATATGAAATAGCGCCCATTATCTTCGAGAAAGCGCGGATTGGTGGTTTGCTGCTCAATGCAAATCTAGTTGAAAATTATCTGGGCTTTCCTGAAGGTATCTCGGGAATTGCGCTCGTGAAATTATTTGAAGATCAGCTTAATAAATCAGCTATAAATGTTCATAATTCTGAGGTAGTAGAACTTGATTTCAAGAACGATGTATTTTCAATCAAGACCAACAATAAAACATTCCATTCAAGAATAGCGGTGATCGCGTCAGGGACTAAACCAAAGGTCACTGAATTAAAGATCCCCAAAGAGCTTAGAGACAAAATTCTGTACGAGATCTATCCTATTCTTAATGTTAATAATAAAAGAATAGTGATCGTCGGCAGCGGAGATGCAGCTTTCGACTATGCCCTAAACCTTGCGAAGTACAATGAGATCACCATTCTTAATAGAAGCAGCAAAAGGAAATGCTTACCTCTCTTGTGGCAAAGGGTAATGCGCTCACCTAAGATCATCTACTTTGATAATACAGAGGTCATCGATATCAAGGCTTGTGGAGATGGAATTATAATAAAAAATAAATCTGCTGATGAGGTGATCGAACTTCACAGCGACCATCTTATCTTTGCAATTGGAAGGGAACCGCAAATTAATTATTTTTCAAATAGGTTAAGGGAAAACGCTTCTGCTTTAGAAAATTTAAATAAACTTTATTTCGTGGGAGATGTAAGGGAAGGTATTTACAGACAAACTGCAATTGCAGTTGGCGAAGGCATCTATGCTGCAATGAAACTTCATCAAACCCTCAGGGAGAATAAAAAATCATGAAAATCATGGAATCCATTGGAAAGGAGGATCTAGCCGTTGTTCATATAGGAAAGATGAGCGGCGGTAAGGTGGTGGAGTTCGTTGAGTCCATTCAACCGCCTATTCCAAGAGAGAAGAAATGGGTTTTGATCGTATCTACCTCCTCTGGCTGTCCAGTGAAGTGTTTGATGTGCGATGCAGGAGGAAATTATCAAGGGAAATTATCAAAGGAAGAGATATTTGAACAGATAGATTTCATGGTTGAAAGGAGATTCCCTCAACGAATCGTCCCCATTCCCAAATTCAAAATCCAGTTTGCGCGTATGGGAGAACCTTCATTTAATGTAAGTGTGCTCAATGCTCTAAATGAACTACCAATGCGGTACGATGCACCTGGATTGCTGCCTTGCATTTCCTCTGTTGCACCATCAGGCACCGATGATTTCTTTGAAAGACTTTTAAAAATTAAAAAAGAAAAATATTCAGATGGGCACTTTCAACTGCAGTTTTCCATCCATACTACAGATGAGAAATGGAGGCGCAAGTTGATCCCAATAAAGAAATGGAGTTTTGATAAGATCGCTGAGTATGGAAACAGATTTTTTAATGAAGGCGATAGAAAGATAACCTTGAATTTTGCCCTTGGAAAAGATATTCCTCTAGAACCAAAGATACTCTTTGATCACTTCTCACCAGATAGATTCTTTATCAAGATCACACCCATCAATCCAACTTATAGGGCTATAGGAAATGGGTTGGAGTCCTACATCGATCCACATTTTCAAGGAGATTATGATGTGGTAAATGAGCTAAAAGGATTAGGATATGATGTTCTGATAAGCATTGGTGAATTAGAAGAAAATCAGATCGGGAGTAACTGTGGGCAATACGGCACAGCTTACCTTAGAGCAAAAAATTCTATTGAAGACAATCATGGAAGTTATGATTATTGGGATCAAAAACATATTTGAATGAATATCATGCCCCGAATTTCTTACTTCTGTTCGCTAGATCCAACAATAAAGGCATAAGATCTAGTCCTTTGATCCTGCCCAATCCTCCTTTGGCGACGGAAATTTCATCGAAATTTTTAACATCATCTATTCTCACACCTTTCCCTATTATAGCAATTGGAACGGGATCGCCGCTGTGATCCCCTACTATCACTGGCGTTGAGTGATCCGCGGTCAAAGCAATGATTGTCTCTTTGCACTCATCTTTTAAAATACCTAAAGCCTTATCTATTTTCTCTATACATTTCACCTTGCCAAAAGCATCGCCGTCATGTCCATAAATATCTGGAGCTTTGATGTTCAACAGAACGAAATCATAGGTTTTAAGTGCTCTAACAGCAGCTTTTACTTTTGCAGTCATATCTGTATCGACCCCCCCAGTTGCACCATCAACCTCCACTGCATCCATTCCAACTGTCCTGCAGATCCCTTTGATCAAAGGGATGCCGGTAACACATGTCCCCCTTAGACCATACCTTTCCTTTATATTTTTTGTGTGGGGTACGATACCAGCACCTCTTGTGACGATCATATTGGCTGGTTTTTTTCCTACCTTCATGCGCTTAATATTGACCTCATGATCATTTAGGATCTTATAGCTCCTCGCTATGAATTCATTTAAAACAGATGCAGTGATGTTCGCAGCTTCAGCTAAAGCCTTCGCTTTTTTGATCATTACACCTTCTGCATGTGGATCTGTATCTGTTACATAGGGGGAAAGCGCCTTTCCTCGAAATACCAAGACACCTCTGTGCTCCACCCCCTCCTTAAATAAGATCTTAACACCATCAATCTCCATACCATCGATGCTCTTAGCCAGTTCATGTGTACCGCTCTTTATCCTGCCAGCGCGCCTATCGACCACCTTAAGCTTTTCATCCACAGTGATGAAATTACATCTAAAAGCTACATCCCCAGGTCGAACATCGACATTTAGACCCGCGGCTTCGAAAGGTCCCCTTCCCGTATACACCTCATTTGGATCGTAACCCAAAAGGGAAAGGTGTGCAGTATCGCTTCCCGGTCTTATGCCAACACCTATTGGGTCCATGATCCCGCATATACCCTCTCTTGCGAACCGATCAAGGTTGTCTCTCTTAGCATATTGAAGCGGCGTTCTATTTTTTAGTTCAGCAGTAGGTCTGTCCCCTATGCCATCGCATATTATCATCAATATTTTCAACTTATCCATATCATCACCATCAGAGCGATTATAGCGCCAAGTCCCGTTGCAGCAAGATTCACACCGCCTTTAGTTAATAATCCTCTTTCTTCAAGTGTTGCACCTAAGACACTATCTATTTGACAGCCTATAAAACCAATTATTAGAGGAACGAGGATAAGCACGGGTTTATCAATCAAACCTGGAGAAAAGATCGAGAGAAAGAACCAACCTACTATCGATGTATAAGCTGCAGCAATCAAAGCCCAAAATTGTCCATATAACGAGATACCACCGTTTGTTCCAGCCTTAACTTTTTCAAAGGTTGTGATGAGGTATGTTTTATCAGACAGCATACCTAATTCACTTGCAAGTGTATCTGCTGCAGCAACGCTGATCGGAGTAATAAAAACAATAGCAAGAAGTGAATAATCCGTAGAATGGAAAAAGCTCAACAGGGCTACGATCGCTGGTACTATTCCATTAGCCAGTACATTTTTTGCTCTTCTTTCTCCCCTAACTCCTTCCTGCAGATGCTTTGCTTCCTTCACAACGAATTTATATTTTGTAGCTGCAAAACTGGTGATCAAAAATATAAGAAGTAGAGCAACCCACATCACATCTCCAAAAAAACCGATTATCATACCAATGACAAAAGCAGCCAATGCGCCATCCCATGTCAGCACTTTTTTCCAGTAGGCTACAGATACGAGGATCGTGCATAATATTACTGTGACCATCATGGATTCCAATGCTCCTAAGGGAGGCATAATGTGATGTATATTATAATTCTTTTCGGTCTAAAACCCCTTGCTTTAGCTGGAGAATACCCGCTCTTTGAATACTTTCAGTTACCCCTCCCATATACACCTAAATACCTCCTTCAATGTATTGTTCTCTAGTATGAAGCGCAGTAACACTTTCAAAGTTATATTCAAACACCCCAAAGATGTAATGGACAGAGCAGTCGGCAGTGCCACGCTCTGGAACAAGCTCAACTACAGGCGCAGGCAGAGCTTCTTCGAGGGAGAGATAGATTGGGAGTGGAAAGACATTTACAACGAATTCAAAGGCTGGGTTGGAAGCGCAACAGCACAGCAAGTGATCAGAAAGAACAGTAACGCTTGGAAGGCGTTTCTCGCATTGCTCAAGAATAAAGCTAACGGTAAGCTCCCAAACAACATCAAGAAAGTCTGTCCGC
>JAUWGG010000184.1 GCA_030606525.1 Methanobacteriota archaeon
TCCTTTATTGTAAGATAATTTGCGGGCACAAGATTTGCCATTTTTCATTGTGCCTCCTCATGTTCCGAACTGACCTTTCGCCATTCCAGTGGCTATCAGTCAACGTAGAATGTGTAATTTTTACATCCGACCAGATGTGAAGAATTGCTTCCTCAGATGCCGAGCAAAGATTTAAATTTGCTTCAGTCTGAAGATTACAAGCCTTCATCTAAATTTCCTTTCTCATCTTGCTTTTCTCATAGCACTTGCATAAATTTCCTTTTTTCATTTTGCCTTCTTATGGAAAAAAGTGGGGAGACAGGGATCACAGTAAATATTTGGAAGAACATTCTCAAGAGAGAATCCCTTGTCTATAAGGCACCTGCAAAATATGGTTTTGGAAGGGTGATGCAATACAGACTGCCTCCCCACAGACTTGTCCATTTTTGTTAATTTTAGGATTTCATATTTTGCATATTAATTTTACTAAATTTTATCTAAAAAGTAAAGCTTTTTTTAAATTTTTTTTCAGCTAAAAACACCTATTCGTTACTCGAGTAAAAAATCCCCCCTGTTGGGAAACGCTTCCAAACGCTTCCAGACGTACGAACGCAAGCACCCTAACCCCTTGTTAAGGGGAGATGGGTTCTTTTTACTCATAATTCTCCCTCATCTTTCAGCTTCTTTAAAACTCGATACTTCTGTTGCTCATACTCAGATTGAGGATTAAACCTTGTTTGTCCTGCCATAAAAGGCAAACGAGCTGCCATGTATTCAGGAGTTAGTTCTACAGTGCTGCCCATGATAAGAGATACGGCACATCCAGCCACGCTGTTAGCAAGATCATCATGAAGACCACGTGGATGCTCTATAGCATCTTTCCCACCTTGTCTTGTTTTTCTTTCCAGACACATTAGCTGGTTCTTGAGCACTTCATTCTCAAGCAACTGGACTTTATGCATCGCAACAATTGGTTGGAAGTGGAGATAAATGTCATTCTTGTCCAGCTTAGAGATTTCATAGCTTATACCTCGCTTGCGAAATGCTGATCGTGGCCATTCACCTGCGTAGCGATCTCCTTGAAGACGTGATAGACCAAAATATTTCAACACCAGAGTAAAATCATCACAAACACTCGCTGGATCTTGCGGTTTTCGTAATTCAACTCGGTCAATTATCACCTTCCCGTTCTCATTGTGTCCTATAGATAATGCAAAAGCATCTTTTCTTCCTCCACTCATATCACAAAAAGCAAAATATTGTGTCCCTGCTACTGGGAGAAACGATTTATGCCCCCTCACTGTAACGGCATCAATTTCTGATTCAGACAAATACGTCTCGATATCTTCTCTAAATTCGGCTTCATATTCGGCTCGCATTTTTATTTTATCTCTCTTCAGCAACCTATCCATCCAAGATTGAGAATGTTCGGGATTCATAATCTTTGTAGGCGCTTTCCAGATAAGAACATCACTGTCATCATTACCGTAATTCGCTTTGTAAACCTCGTACAGATAACCAAATTTTCCATAAGGTGTACTGATACCTATAAGCAATCCATTTGGTAGGAGACGTGGGAGCAATGAAATTAACAACTCTTCCGCTGGATTAGCACTTCGTTCGTCACGATAAAATGCCAATTCATCTAAAATTATACAGGCTGTAGAGAATCCACGTCCCGCACGATAGTTACAAGTTTTTACAGCAATATTGACATGATTTTTTAGCTCGATTTGCCCTACTAATTCCTTTTCAACCATTTCTGGGAACATCTCCAAAATACCACGAATATAATCGAATACAATTCGACCTTGATCTTTGTCCGTGGCGATCGTGAAAATCCAGGCACGTTCGCCTTTTGCTAGAAACTCTTCATAATTCCCAAACAGCGCCATATAGCAAGCAATTAGTGCACTTATATAGGATTTACCTCCCCTTGCTCCAACAACAGCATAGGCCTCCTTGAAACCACCAGAGGGAACAATTTTTCTTTCTGTGTACTGCTCATAAATCTCCTGAGATCCTTCGCTAAATGGTAAACCATATAATGCTTCCAAAAATGCAATCCAGCTCTCCCAAGTATCTAGATTCTTGAACAGAGGTCGAAACAGTTCTTTAGATTTCATGGCCTCAATAATCGTCGGCTTCTTAAGCATTATTTTTCTTCTTCCTGCATACTTTTTTCCACTCGCTTTTCAAATGTATCTATATCTTTCTTTGGTTCTTCCTCTTTTTCTTCAGAAGGGAGTCCATCTATTTTGAGATTGTTAATTTGTGTGATGATCGCACGAATTTCTCTACTTTTTTCAAGCGGCTCTGCGGCAGAGGCTGTAACTTCTCTCAATTGTCTTTGTAGTTCGAATATCATTCTTCTTCTTGATATTGGCCTTCCTACTGCAGCTCTTCCTTCTCTTGCTGTTGGTGATGTTGAGTGAAATAGACACACATCCTCATTTTGAAGGCATTGTGCCCGACATTGTTCACCTGTGGTTGAC
>JAUWGG010000136.1 GCA_030606525.1 Methanobacteriota archaeon
AACAAGTGCTATTTTTTCTTCAGGATAACCAAAATCTCTCAAGATTTTTTCAGCCATTTCTGCACCAAGAATTGCATGATCAACACTTCCAGAATTATCTTGGTCTTCTTTAACCCTGGCAATGTCATGAAGTAAAGCAGATGTTTTTAGAATGTCTAAATCAATAGCTATTTCGTCTTTTGCTAAATGTAAACATAAATTATAAACCCTCATCACATGCTCTATATTGTGAGCAGAGCAGGATATTTCTTTTTCAACAATTTCTTTTATTCTTTGGTATTTTTCTTCCATAACAAATTGATTTCATTCAAAGACTATAAACCTTTTGAATCAAGGACGAGCGTCGAATTTCTGCTAACTTTTATTTTGTCTTTTCCGAGATCTTTATAAATTAATCTTTCCAATCAGAAACCTACATTATCTCAAAAATTTTTTCCTTGCCATTAGCATTTCTCAGTAATTAATTTGGGAATATCTTCAGGTACCTTTGCGACATCAGCCCCAGCTTTTCTCAGCGCTTCTATCTTGCTTTGAGCTGTTCCCTTTCCCCTTGATACGATCGCACCTGCATGACCCATCCTTTTTCCGGGAGGGGCAGTCTGACCTGCGATGTACGCAAAAACTGGTTTATTCATTTCTTTGATGTATTCCGCTGCCTCTTCCTCAGCGCTTCCTCCGATCTCACCCACTAAAACTATTTCCTTGGTATCATCATCCCCATCGAACATCTGGAGTGCATCAACGAATGATGTCCCAATGATCGGATCTCCGCCTAAACCTATGCATGTGCTTTGTCCAAGACCGTGCTCGGTGATCGCATTGACGATCTCGTAGGTTAAGGTTCCGCTCCTGGATACAATGCCAACATTCCCTTCCCTAAAGATCTTACTTGGCATGATGCCGACCTTTGCCTTTCCAGGCGATACAACACCCGGGCAATTAGGACCTATCA
The DNA here is from genome assembly GCA_030606525.1 of Methanobacteriota archaeon. Taxonomy (GTDB): domain Archaea; phylum Thermoplasmatota; class Thermoplasmata; order JAUWGG01; family JAUWGG01; genus JAUWGG01. Next base: position 953 of record JAUWGG010000136.1, read on the forward strand.
CTCTGATCTTCTTAAACTTAGCATAGGTAATGATATCCAGAGCGTCATGGAACGGGATATGTTCTGTGATTATCACCAAAATCTTAATATTGGAATCCATTGCTTCAAACGCTGCATCCTTCGCAAACCTTGCTGGCACAAGAATTATGGATGTGTTTGCATGAGTCTGCTCAACAGCTTCCTCCATTGAATTAAAAACAGGGATCCCATGAACGTTCTCCCCTCCTTTTCCTGGTGTCACACCTCCCACAACATTCGTACTAAAATCAAGCATCGCTTTTGCATGGAAAATGCCTTGATGCCCAGTAATCCCTTGAATAATCAATCTTGTATTTTGATCCACCAATATTGCCATTTACCTTCCCCCAAGCGTTATCGCCTCTTTCACAGCCTGTTCTATCGTATCCACTGCGACTATACCCGCATTTCTTAAAATCTTCTTTGCTTTTTCTTCATTCAAACCTTTGATCCTTGCAACAACAGGTATATCGATCTTCCCAATTTCTATCGCATCTTTTACTCCTATAGCTACGGTATCACACTTCGTAATGCCGCCAAAAATATTAAGGAGGATAACAGATGGTTCAGCATCTTTCATCAAGAGAATCGCTTCCTTAACTTTTTCTGGATCGTCTGTTCCACCTAAATCGAGAAAAACACCGCCTTTACCACCATGAAAACTTAGATTATCCAAGGTGGCCATTGTTAAACCGGCTCCGTTCGCTATCACTCCAATGTCCCCATCTAATTGAATGAATGCTATTCCCTTTTGTTTAGCTCTTTTTTCTAAAGGGGTTAGATCTTCATCTAAACCTTCATACTCGGGATGTCTAAAGAGCGCGTCATTGTCTATTATTAACTTGGCATCAGCAGCTATTACTTCTCCCTGGCTTGTAATTACCAGTGGATTTATCTCCACTAACTCTGCATCCTCCCTATCAAAGAGCGCGTACAGAGCGCTAACGATCTTAGAGATTTTTTTACCTTCTTCTTTGGACAATCGAAGTTTTGCTGATAAATTTCGAAGAATGAAAGGTTGGATGCCCAAGAATGGTGTGATGTGCTTCTTGAATAGTTTTTCTTCGGGCACGGTTTCTATCTCCACGCCTCCTTCTGCGCTCGCCAGCAATAAAGGAGCGGAAGCACTTCTATCGAGTGTTATCCCAATGTATATCTCTTTTTCAATGTCCAATTTTTCTTCAACCAAGACCTTTTTGACTTTACAGCCTTTAATGGTTGAATTGAGCATAACGTCTATTCGCTCCCTTGCTTCATTCAAATCATCCGCGAACTTTATCCCACCTGCCTTGCCCCTTCCACCAACTAGAACCTGAGATTTTATGACGACTGGAAAATCAAGCTCTTCACCTTTGAACTCATCGGCTTCAAGGACAACGACGCTTTTTGGTACTGGTATGTTGTATTTTGCGAATACTTCCTTCGCTTTATATTCATATAGCTTCATTATTTTCCCTCCAATGAACTTTAGAACGTTGACAAGGATGCTCTGAATAAGGAAGGCGATATATTAGGGTTTTGATTTTTTTTAAAAGTTCTGCCTGTAATCCTTTCAAATGATTCTATATACAGATCGCTTACCTTTTCAATAACATCATCAGGCAAGGGAGGGATCTCAGGCTCTTCTAATCGGTGTTCCCTAGCATAGCTTAATCTATCGAAATAATTGGTCGTTCTATAATATTGCCTCACGTACTCCTTACTCAACTCCACGTACTCCCCCAGCTCGTATTTCTCTTTATCCCAAAAACGATCTTCATCTGCTGTTCCAAATGTGTCAATGATCATCAGATTCCTCGAAGGGTCAAATGCGAATTCCTTTTTACCGTCAACATGGATTAGACCTCTTTTCTCCACTTGAGAATGAACTTTTTCATCAATGCTCAGCACCTTTTCTTTTATCACGTCATACTCCTCTTCCGTCAAACCGGAAATTTTTAATGCTTCATCCTTAGTTAATAATCTATCAACTTTCTCCAACTTCGTTGTTTGTTCAAAGAAAGGCTGCTCAAGTTTATCCCCATACCTTATCTTTTGATTTTCTGAAAAACCCAATTCCTTAGCTTTTACGGTGCCTTTCTTAATCCTATCGAATAAGGAACCTGCAACGTAATAACGGCAGATGAACTCCAACGGTATGAGGTAGTTCGTTGTGCGCTCATTTATCAATCCGTAATCTTTAATCACGTTAACCCTGCGCACGCGCATTCTATTGGCCGATGTTACACTAATATAATGCGTCTTTATACCCATCTTCTCCACGATCTCAAACCAATGCGCTGATGTTCTGCACAATGTTTCTCCTTTAAATGGTATTTGACTCGGTACGATCTTATCAAAGACAGATATCTTATCAGTGAATAAGAATTCTAGCTTGTCATCATCTATCTCATAAACTTCTTTCACTTTTCCTTTCATTAGGAGCTTCATGTTTCCACCAAAGGAGGATAGGTATTCAGAAGATATTAATTATATTTGCTATTAGAGGAGGAATGAAACGATGAGACCAAAAACTATAATTATTGATTTGTCTATGAGATTTTAGTGTGTTATGATGAGTCGATCTAAAAGTAAATTAAAATTATCATCCAATGCTGTGAAAGTATTAGAGAAAAGGTATTTAAAGAAAGATAGG
>JAUWGG010000073.1 GCA_030606525.1 Methanobacteriota archaeon
GGCAGGGATTGCCCTTAGTGCCTGTGGAGATTGAGCCGCTACGAGAACTTATACAAGTTCCCGCAAGCTCGATTGTTGAAGCAGGAAGCCCACAGGCTTTAGCCGTTGGGTAGTTCACGTTCACATGATATGCAGTAGACCATCCCACCAAAGAATGTCTTCATATTTATGATTTTTAACTTATTCGTATCTTCTATTATGCTTTTTATATCCCTGTCAAAATATGTATAACCAAAAACTCTTGCTATTGGCAGCATAGGATAATAAAAAATTTTTACAAAAGGATTCTTTGGCTTTCCAGTATCGAGGATCACCATTTTTCCATCTTCTTTCAACACTCTGATCATTTCCTTTACAGCTTTTTCAGGATTTGGTATCGTCGTTAATGCAAATGTTGCAATCACACGGTCAAAACTATTATTTTGAAATGTGAGAGTTTCCACATCGTCTTTTTGCACTGATGCTACCGCCTCTATTTCATATTTCTTTATTCTTTTTTTTGCTTTTAACAGCATCTTTTCTGATATGTCAACGCCGATTATCTTGCCATTTGTGACATGCTCCGCAAGCCAAGGAAGGATAAGTCCGCTACCAGTACCGATATCTAATACATTGTTTCCATCATCGATCTTCAATGATTCGATTGCTGATAACCTCCACTTCTTTTCTATTCTGCCGAGAACGGGAAAGGTATCCAGTGCATCATAAAATCTACTCCATCTATCGTATCGCTTGGCTACCTTGCCTTTCCTGTCGTACCTGCATCCCATGGTCATCTGCTCCGATGATCATAAAAACATCATATTTCTACAAAGTCCACTTGAAATCCTCAATCGGGAGCGCCAAGGATGTGACCAAATCACCGTAACGCCCAAATTGAACGGTGAAATCTGCAGCTGCTTTTTCATTAGGTGCTTCGAAGATTATGGCAACATCTGGTTTGCCAAATAATCCCAAAAATTCCCTAATTTTGATATCTTTCGGAATCTTCGGTCGCCTGATCGATCGTGTAGCTTCCTCACATTTACCCGGTATAAATTTCACAGTTGTTACGAACAACATATCTATCACAAATGATGTTATGTATTAGCTGCGTAATAAAATCTTGCTTTTATCTAACGATTAATACCGCCCTATCCGCATGCCTTGCAACTTTATCTGCTACACTTCCTAAAGTGAATTTTCCAATTTTGCTTAAGCCTGCGCCGACAACGATAAGGCTGCATTTTAACTCCGATGCTAAATTTAAGATCTGTTGTGCAACATCCCCCTCTCTTATGATGGCTTTAGCTTTTATTCCCTTCTCTTTTAACTCCAAAACGATTTTATCGATTTCTTCCTTCATTTTTTTCGAATGCATGTTCTCGTCGATATCCTCAAACTCAGCGATTATCGCTGATGGTTTAACATACAGCAGAATAAGTTCATCTTCTTCTTTGAGAAGATTAGCAGCTCTATACAAAACCTTATAAGCATGCTCAGAACCGTCGAATGCAGCAAGTATTGCCATCTTCGTTTCTAACAACATTCACAATGTGTATTTAAAGCTTGTTCATAACTCATTGTATCAATCCGCACTTTGAGCATTGACTTCGGTTTTCATCGATGATCGTCAAAGGTGCACCGCAAACCCTGCATTTTTCCTCTGAAGGTTGTGAAGGTTTTGATTTTTTAAGTGGTTTGTCTTCTACTTGTTGGAGTCGGGTGGAGCGGGGTTGAGTGGAAACAGTAGGTGGAGATTGCATCACAGTAGTATTCACAACCCTATCAAGAAGTCGCTGTCTTGGGTCACCTTCAGTTGCAAGTCCAATTATGCAATCAATCGGAAGGAATGCATACCAAAATATCTTTGACACGTTCCTAATGAGTGTTTTAGTGATGTCATTTGGTCCTGTGATCGATACTACTTTAAGGTTCATTAAAGATTTTCCTATTGTTTTACCAGTGACCCCTTCTAGTATTCCTGAATAAAGAAACCAGACAATACCTGAAGCGATAAAGGATATCAACTCAAAATACTTAGGATGAAAGTATGCTAAAATGAACCATAATGGTAGAAAAATTATGATGACATCGATGACCATTGCAACGAACCTTCTAACCCAATGTTCTTGAAATGCTTTACTATGACCCAATAAATCAAAACCTGTTACCATCCCATCACCTATCAGTCCCGTAACCTTAATCGAGAAGGTAGTATATAAAGATTGATTGGTCAATGACCCACACCTAAAGGTCGTGAGCTTGTAACTGAGGAGACAAAGTATGTCTAAAAAAATTCCCCGAAACAATAGGGCAATTGACGATGCCCCTCTCCGCTATATTGATAGCGGATATGTAGTCCGACAGACCAGCGAATCCGCAGGCTACACACCTAAATTTATCTCTACTCGGTCTGTTTCCCTTTTCGTTATGTCCACATTTGGGACAGATATGAGAAGTCCCTCTTGGATTGACGAATATCAGAGGCACACCAGCAAGTGTGGTTTTATATTCGATAAAACTTCTCATTTGATTGAATCCCCAAGAGTATTGGCGACCACGCTGAGCCTTTCTAACCCTTATCTGGTTGCGAATACCCTTCAAATCTTCAAGGGCGATTGCTCTACCAGTGCGTTTGGCTTTAGCCACCAGTTGCTTGGAAATGCAATGATTAACATCGCGATGGAATCTTTTCTCTTTTCCAGAGAGTTTTTTGAGATGCCGTTTAGCACTTTTACTACCACATTTTTGAAGTTTACTTTTGATTTTTGTAGTTTTACTTCTAACTTTATCAACCTTCATCCCACTATGGACTTCACCATCACTATCAACAGCGAGATTGACAATACCCAAATCCACACCGAGAACACCGATTGGGTCATATTTGGAAGGTTCGGGGGCATCAACAACAACAGCCAAATAGAATATTCCTTTACGATAAATGAGGTCAACTTGCCCTCTGATTCTATCCATTCTTACTTTTTGATATTCACCGATACGGATCGGTATAATCATTCTGCCTTTGAGAGTCAATATAGACACCGCTTCAAGTCCTCTCCACGAAAGGATGCGTTGGTCATAAATCATAGCACCAGTGGGCTTAAACTTGGGTTTGATGGATTTATCTCTTTTATAAGCCTCGACAGTCTTAGCAATTGCACGTATAGTCATTTGTGCGGACAATCCGAATTTTTCTCGTATGGGATAATATATAACTTTGCCGAGTGCAATCTTGTTAGCAATTCTATGTTGAAATGCGTAATCAGCCACAAAATTACAGGCTTCATTAAACTTCTGCATAGTGTTCAAAAGTGCTATATGTTGTTCTTTGTCTGGAGCGAGTTTTACCATCAGAGTTTGCATCATTATATAGATAATATACTTCTATGTCTAAATAGTTTGCGGTTACCTCAATTCCCCCCACCTCTAAAAAGTGCGGGCTTCCTTGAGGTAGAACGGTGAGTGATCTATTCCTCTTTTGGTTTTCTAATCACTCTCTTTTTTACAATGACTTCTTTTGGTTTCTTCACTACCGTCTTAAACCTCTTTTCTTCCCTAGGTTCAGGCATCTCCACTTCATCAGGTTTTGCTTCCTCTTCTTTCTCTTCCTTTTTTATTTCCCTTACAAGGAGAGTGCCGCATTTATGGCATATAGTAGCATTCACGCTATTCAAAGTTCTGCATACCGGGCATGGGACAGCGCCCTTCTTTTTCTTGTCTTCTTCTTCCTCAAGCCATTTATCGAATGTCACGTATGTAGGCTGTTTCTCCCACCATGATTGGAATTCCTCCTCTGTAAACTCATCACCTAATTCCTTCTTAGCCTCTTGCCTGAACTTATCAACAATGTCCTCATACTGAAGTTTCATCTTTTCTGCATAGTCCTCTACCTCTTTCTTTCCAGCTACAAACGCGACTCCGCATGAAGGACATTTCTTAGCATCTACAGGAATCCACGCACTGCATTCGCTGCATTTAGCTGTCTTTGTTTCGAACTCAACACCGCATTTTGGACATTTTTTTGTACCCTCGGGAATGAATGCTCCACATGCCCCGCATTCCACCATTTTCCCTAGACCGTAGAATTTAAGATACACGGAAACAGCGATTATTGCAGCCAAAACAAGGATAATTATTATTATCCATGTCCATAGCGAAATACCTAAGAAGGGTTGTTCCCACCACGAGAGAGGTGTTTCCACTGTTATTTCAATGTCGGTTGTATCAAGGGTTGGCATATTTGTGGAATGTGCTACTATTCTGTATTCTCCTGCACGGGAAGGAACATTCAGTGATAAGACGAAGAATCCTTGAGCAGTTGTAGGACCTGTAGTATTAGATGAAACTATCCTGTCTTCAGCATCATAGATATCATTACCGTTAATGTCCTCATACAATATCACAGTTATATTAGAATCAGCTATACCCACATAATCATCGGTTCTAACAGTTCCACTTGCATAGATCGGTAGTGCCCCAACCGTGAATTTATCTTGATCATTTGGGCTCTCCAGGTACACAATACCTGTAATAGCTTTAACATTGAATGCTACATTTACTGCATTGTTTTCTTCATCAATCTCATCTATCTCACTCTCGGGGTCTACCACAATAATGAGAGTATGCGCATAAGCACCGTGAACTCCTTTACAATCAACACTGATCGAGATGTTCTCTTCTGCTTCGATCAAAAGATCTGTTGCACTGCCTATCACAACTGAACCGTCATAAAGACTCAGGTTTACCACTGCACTTGTCTCTCCAAGATTGTAAACTTTTACCTCTATAGTGAATGCCTCACCTTCTGTCACCTCAAAGAACGAATAATCTTGACCTAGGACAGCCAAGTCTGGTTTTGTTAGAACCCTTGTTGTCATATAACCGCGATTATCTGAATGATCATAATCACAGTTGTAATATGAGTCGTTAGCACTTCTCGCTACCACGATTATAGTATGTTCACCAGCTTGACTTGGAGTCCAATGCATGGAAGCGGTTACTTCACCACCTCCCAATATATCCATCACATCACTGCCAATAAAGGTCGATTCGCTAACCGTGCCATCGTAAAAACTTACATTCACAGTACTGGCAGCTGCTCCACCATCGTTATACACTTTTGCACTAACGAGTGTAGATTTTCCGTCTGTTATTAATTCTGGTGAGAAGGTGATCTCATCACTCACCCTCAAATCAGGCCAGGAGAATATTGTGAGATTTGTATTATAGAGAATGTTGTTATTTTCATTTGATTCTTGTATTTTATTTAGAGGATCGATTAGTACGGATATAGTCGTTGCACTAGGAGAAGTAGGGATCCATTGTATCGTAACAATTCTATCTCCTAGTCTTGGCATTGAGATAGATTCGCTGCCTATCTTATATTGTTCATATATCGATAATGGATATGCAGGATTTACCTCTACTTTATAGATCCACACATCCACATTGTCTATATCTATGTTCCCTGCGTTGTGGACCGTAGCCCTAATCTCAAGTTCTTTATCATCTGGCTGTTGATTGCTCTCATGTTCGAGGATATTCTCACCGAAGAATGCAATGACCGAAACACTGAAATCGGGAGTAAGTTCAGAGAATATCAAGCTTATTTCAATATTTTGATCCACAACAATACTAACATTGCTGTCCGGATAATACGTCAATCCTCCTGGGTATGGATATGTGCAATTTCCAGTAACGCTGTAACTGTTTCTCACAAGTGCCCCGTCGGCGGTTATCTCTCTGCTTAAAATTCGGTGGATAATTATACCATCACTGTCGTTCGTTGATGTATGGGTATATTCTGGTAAACCATTTCTTTCGATGACCACAGTTACATTTGCTCCCCTATCGCTTCCTAATAGGGAACCTGCACCATCAATGGTTTTAACGGTTAACCACCAATATTCAAACACCTTTGCGTTATCGCTTACCTTCAAAGAAGGATAGGTCACATTTGTTAATTCTATGTGCTGATCGCCATCAAATTCTA
>JAUWGG010000036.1 GCA_030606525.1 Methanobacteriota archaeon
CATATCTAAAACCATAGGGCTTTTAGCAAAGGCAAGAAAAGCTCTTAAAGAAGAAGACTACGCTCAATCCTTAAGCTTAGCTAATAAAGCTGAAGAAATGATCAAAATGGATCTGGAGGGATATGCGAAAGCAGAAGAGGAAGTAAAAGATCTCCGAGAGTATTTAGCTAATGCTGATGATTTTGGGATAGATACCGCTTCTGCGCAGGAAACGATCAAAAAGGCTAATGCTGCCCTGCAAGAAAATGAGTTCGATGATGTCTTTGCCCTCTGCAAAAAATGCAAGGGTGAGGTGGACAATGCATGGGGTAAAAAGGCGGTGAATATGATCGGTGCTTCAAGCTCCCTCTTACCATTGGCTGAAAAGCTAAATGTAGATATCACAGATCTTAATGCTTTGATCGATAAGGCTACGACAGCTGTAAAGAGCAAGGATTATGAGAACAGCATCAGGTTTGCGGGGGAATGCAGAGAAGATATTGGAAACAGGATAAGCGAATCAATAACAGAACTCATATCAACAACCCAATCAACTATCGACAGCGCAGAAGAAATCAACATCGATGAAGCAAAGGAATCGCTCCATCAAGCTAATTCTTTCCTGATCGAAAAAAATTATGAAAAAGCTTATAAATACATAACTAAGAGCAAAAAGGCAATTGAAAAAAATGCTCGAGAGTTGGCAGAGAAATCACTGAAAAGTCTAGAGAAAAATACAGATATTGCACGAGAAAGAGGAGCCGATGTTTCACCGTTAGATGAGCAAATCAAGAATGCCGTGGATGCAATGAAGCAGGAGAACTACATTGATGTTCTTGCACTTACTGCTCAAGCTCAAGTGGATGCAAAAAAGATCACCATTAAATTCGTGGAGGAAACCTTATCATCCACAATAAGCGATGTAGCCGATATCAAGCATCTCGGTATTGACATATCGAACCTTAAGGAGATCCTTAAGAAAGCTAAGACCGCTCTTGCCTTTGGGAATTATGACGAGGTCTTTGAATTAATAAACAAGAGCAATGAAGAAGTTGAAAAGATAGAAGAACTGAAGAATAAAGCATACGATAGTATAACATCATCAGCAGAATTGATAGCAGAAGCGCGGAAGAAAGGGATGGATGTTGCAGAGGTTATGGAAACATTCCATGCTGCAAAATCTGCTTATGGGCTGGGTGAGTTCAATAAATCATTGACACTTTCAGAGAAAAATAGAATTGAAACAGATAAGCTGATCGAGGAGCATGATGCAACTACGAAGATCGTTTCATTGCAAGAAAAGATCGAGTTGGTTGAGGGTTTAGGGAGAGAGATACCAAAGATAAAGGAGATATTCGATAGTGCAAAACAAGCTTTAGATGCTGGTTCCTATCAGGATTCATTGAGAATTGCAGATGAGCGCGATAGCGAGATCGCACAAATACTCCAGAAAGAAATATCCAATATCATCTCCTCATCAAGTTCTATGGTCAAAGAAGCGGAAAAGCGAGGTATAGATGTATCGATCCAAAAGGAGTTACTCAAATCAGCTGAATCTTCTCTTGCTGATGATGAATTCAAGCGGTCAATTGAAACAGCTCTGTTGATCCAAAAAGAGGTAAGGCATCTTAGGAACCTCAATGAACAGGCCAGTGACCTAATAAAAAAGGCTGAAGAAGAGCTGGAGTTGGCAAAAGCATTGGAGATATACGTTCCAAAAGCTGAAAATTTGCTCCATGATGCAAAATATGCATTTGAAGAATACGATTATGAGGAATCTATACAATTCACTAGTAAAAGTCTTGGGTGGATGCTGAAGACGGAGAAGGGTCATGCTGTTAAAAGCATCGCCTTTTTCCGAAAATCTATGAGCAAAGCACAGAGAAGGAGTATAAAGTGCAGAGAAGCTGAAAATCTAATGGAACAAGCAGACGAAGCTTTAAAAAGCGCAAAATATAAGGAAGCTTTGAAACTATCTCGTAAAGGAATAGCGGAAATAGAGAAGGTCATGCTGCAGTATGAGATGACGGTCGAAGCCATAAAAAATGCGGAAAAGAAGATAAAGGAAGCAGAAAGGGATGCTTTTGATGTTGAAAAAGCAAGAGAACTGCTCAAAGAAGCTGTTATCGCATTAAAGAATGGTGTCCATGTTAAAGCATTGGAATTTGCGATACAAAGCGGGGACGAACTTTATCGTGTTGAGGAATTTGCTGAAGGGATGGAAAAAGAAATTGATGTGATCGATAGGAACCTCGAGTTAGCATCATCGATGGGCATGGATTTGAAGAAAATAAAAAGATCATCAGATAAAGTGAGAGCGCTGATGGGCAAACACAGATATAAAAAAGCCCAAAGAATTGTGAGGATGGGAAGGGACGAAGTTGATGAAGCTATCAGAAGTCATCTCAAGGACACGGTCGGTATGATCACAACTAACCTGACACTTGCCAATAATATTGGTATAAGTATTTCCAAGATCAACAAGAGGTTTTCCACAGGAAAAAGGTTCCAAGAGCAGAATAGATTTGAGAAAGCTTATGAACTGTTCCAGGGATGTGAAGAAGAGCTCAATGAACTGTTGAAAAAGTACGCTGAAGAAAAAAGCAGGTCATCAAAAGCTAAGATCGCAGCAATTAAAAATATGGGTGTTGATGTTATTGAATTTGAAGAAATGTTGGGAATAACAGATGAACTGCTGCATGATGGAGATTATGATGAAGCACTTAATTCAATGAAACAAGCGGAGGAAGGAGCTGAATTAAAAAGAAGAAAACATAGAGAGTTCTTGGATACGAGGTATGTTGCTGTATCATCCATTTATTCTGCCAAGAGGTTCGGCGTCAATGTTAAAAAGGCACAAGAACTGTTGGAAAAAGCTCAACGGTTTGGAAATGAAGATTATGATAAGTCGCTTGTATACATCAAACAAAGCGTTGAGGAAGCAGAAAATGCCTTAATGGACTACGCTCCAAAGATAGATGTCAAACTTCATCTAGATAAAGCGAAGAAAGATGAGTGGTGTGATGCTGAATTAGCCATACATAATATAGGGAAAGCATTGGCAAAAAATATTGAGATAGATGCATCTGGTAATATCGAGATAAAAAATGGAGAGGGGATAGAAAAATTGATAGGAGGGCGCGTCAAGACCATACCAATCAAACTTAAACCACTTGCAAAGGGAAAGATACCGATAACACTAAAAATAACCTATGGTAGTATGTTCTATACGAGAAAATATGAATATGCGCTCAAAGAGGAAATAGAAGTTGAATGATTGGCGGATCAAGATAATTTTAAAATGCAAGATAAGATCATTTTATTGAAGAGGATGGGAAAGATTATATGGTAAAAAACAATTTAGATAGAGGTAGAGGAAAATGTTAACCTATGATATGATCTTGAGAAAGATCGAAAGAAATATGGGAAAGATAAGAAAGTATGGTATAAAAAAGATCGGACTTTTTGGGTCATATGTAAGAAATGAGCAGTGTATGGAAAGTGATATAGATATTTTAGTGGAATTTGAAAAAGGCAAAAAAACGTTTGATAACTACATGGAACTTAAGTTTTTCTTAGAAGATCTATTTAAATGTAAAGTTGATCTTGTAACCACGAAATCGATAAAACCTGATCTAAAACCATATATTTTGGGAAGTGTGAAATATGCAGCGGGATCATAGGGTTTATCTTAAGGACATTCTAGAGGCCATTCGAAAGATTAAGAAATATACACGAAACCTTACCTTTGAGGAACTGACAAAAGATGAACTAGTATTGGACGGCGTTGTAAGAAATCTTGAGATCATAGGCGAAGCAGTTAAGCAAATTCCAGCAGAAATTAAGAACAAAAACCCAGATATAGAATGGAAAAAGATAGCTGGGCTAAGAGATATACTCACCCATGCATATTTTGGGATAGATGAAGCGATCGTGTGGGACGTGATTAAAAATAAAATCCCAGAATTGAAAAATAAAATATCCAAAATCATTTCTGAAATAGATGGAAAATGATACATAAGGCAGGGACTCACTGAATTCTTCATGGCATATACGCTGTGGCTGAAATACAAAGAAGGTCAGCGTAAAGGTAATTGGCTTTACAAAGAAAAATAAAGCGAATACGCTTTACAAATTTCCTTTCTTATATCCTAGCAGTGAAATTTCCATACAATATCTAAACCCTCTCCCAAAGAAGCGAGGGAAAGATTATATCGTTAAAAACGATTCTGTGAAAGGAAGTTATAAGCAAAATATTGCAAATATTTGGAGAATGAATCATGTCCAATACATCTAACATTATCATCGAAACACGCAATCTATCAAAAAGATTCAAAGACGTTCAGGCAGTTAACAGCTTGAACATGAAAGTGCGCAAGGGCGAGATATACGGATTCTTAGGTCCGAACGGCGCTGGGAAGACAACGACCATCAAGATGATGATGGGTCTTACACATCCCTCTGCAGGAGAGGTACTTATTGGGGGAAAAAAAGTCAGCGGTGATTCAGTCTCTATTAAAAAAGACATAGGATATCTTCCTGAGGTAGTTGCGTTCTATGATAATTTAACTCCTTTACAGACACTCCATTTCTTCTGCGAGTTAAAAGGTGTGGACAAGTCTATTGCTGAACCTCTCTTAAAAGAGGTCGGTCTCGAGAATGTACTGCATAGGAAAGTAGGAACGTTCTCCAAAGGTATGAATCAATTGCTGGGGATAGCTCAAACAATGATAGGAAAACCCTCAATATACATTCTTGATGAATCAATGGCAGGTTTAGACGCACGGTGGGTGAAAGTTGTTAGAGAGAAGATCAAGATGTTGAACAGACAGGGTGCTACGATACTATTCTCCTCACATATTCTAACAGAAGTGCAGAATCTCTGCAACAGGGTTGCGATAATCAACAAAGGTAAACTTATAGCTGAGGACACTGTATCAAATCTGAGCAGTTATCTGCATATCAAACCGCGTCTTGAGATCATTATTGCGGGTCTTAATGGAAGAGTGCCTGATTTTATCTTCAATGTCGAAGGAGTTGAGAACGCTGACGCAAAGGGAGATACGCTTTTTGTGACCTGCGATACTGCGGTGCGCATTCAAGTCATCACTGCGCTTAAAGAGAAAGGTCTTAACATACAGAACTTTAAAACAATTGAGCCTACACTTGAGGAAGCATTTGTGAAGTTGATCTCTAAGGATGAAGGAGATGTTTAGATGCCAAATTTGAGAATAAGCCTTAGGTCAATATACTCAGTTGCGAAAAAGGAGTTCGCAGACAACCTTAGGAACAGATGGATAGTAGCGCTAACGATCATCTTTGTAGTTCTGACGATTGCAACTTCCTATCTTGCTGGTGGAAAGGTAGGAAGCTCCTCCGGCTTTGGAGGGATGGAGAACACTGTCGTGGTTCTCCTATCTATTTCTTCGTTGCTAATTCCACTCATATCGATCATGCTTGGTTATGCAACAATCTCCGGCGAATGTGAAAGCGGTTCTCTTGGTGTATTGCTTGCTTACCCCATCAAGAGAATTGAGATATTCCTTGGTAAATTTTTGGGATTAGGGTCGGTATTGATCGTTTCCATAGTCATAGGATTTGGCGCTGGAGGGATCATCATTGCTGGTGTTGTCGGCACAGCCTCCTGGACCGGGTATTTGGTTTTTATAGCACTTACCATCCTCCTCGGTCTTCTCTACCTGAGCGTGTCGATGTTCTTTTCCACTCTCTGCAAAAAACGCGTTACATCTTTAGGTGCAGGTGTGATTTTGTTCTTCTGGTCCATGATCATCGGTATGATAGTATTCGGCATCTATCTCGGAAGCGGAGGAAGTTTCGAAGAATGGATGGCTGGAGGGGCAAGTTTTCCAGATTGGGTCTGGTGGTGCATGCTCCTCAGTCCAACGGACATGAGCCAGATGGCGATCATGCAGGCATTCAGCGTGAAGCAGGTCTTCGGCATACCAGTTGAAATGCCCTCCTTTATGAACCTTACCCTTCTTATCCTCGTTCAACTCATCTGGATCATAGAACCATTAATGTTGGCAATCTACTTCTTTGGGAAGAGGGATATTTAAAATCGAATTTGGTGTCTAATGAGTCTTATCTGCAATACATTGATATACTTGTAATGTAATGTATTACATTGGTGATTAAGATGCCTACTGCTGTTTCGATTCGGTTGCCCGATGAGATCGCACATAAGTTAGAAAATCTTGCTAGCGACATAGAACGTTCTAAAACATACATCATTCTTAAAGCGATAGAGTCGTATCTCAAAGAATATACTGACTATCTTATTGCCTTAGAACGTTTAAGAGATAAGGATGATGAGATCATTTCAAGTGATGAGATGAGGGAACGCCTTGCCCTACAAAATTGAATATAAATCATCGGTTGTTCGTGATCTAAAAAAATTGGACAAGAGCACAGCTAAGCGGATCCTTCAGCAATTAGAAGTAGCTCTATCTAAAAATCCAAACTGTGGCGCACCACTTACAGGGCAATTTAAAGGATTATTCAAATACCGCATAGGTGACTATCGCATCATATACACCAAAATTAGGGATGGGGTACTTATCTTGCGAATCGCACATCGCAGCAAAGTATACAAATAGAATACGCAAATAGAAGATGGGAAATGTTATATGTTTTAAAGCAATTCAGATAGATCCTAATGTAATGAAGCTGCATTGACATTGGAATATGGAATATAAAGGTGGTTAAAATGGAAAAGAAGATCGAGAATCTAAAGTGGAAATGCATGTGGGTTTCGCACCTAGGCTGCATCAAAGGGTGTTTGGATTATTTAGGCTCAGAGCTTTCTGATGCATGGTTGTTCGGTGCAACTGGACATGCGTTCATCATCAATATACATGAAGTTGTCTGCCCGAGCGGACCGACAGCATGGCACACCGAGATACTTTTTAAATTGGGCAAAAATATCGGGTACAATATCGAAGGTGTTTTTGCCAAAAAATCAGACAGCGATTTCGCCAAGAAGCAGAAACTTGCCTGGGAAACTACCAAACGTGCTATTGATGAAGATTTACCTTGTTATGGCTGGGAATTGGATATCCCTGAATACTATGTTGTTAATGGTTATGATGATACGGGATACTATTTCTCTGGTCCTATGTGTGATTCAGGTAAAGGACCAAAACCGTGGAAGGAGCTTGCTGATTCTGAAATTGGTGTATTGGAAATGTATACTGTAAAACCTGTCCAGCCTGCGGATGATATAAAAACTGTTAAAGAAACTTTTGAATTTGTGATGGAACACTCCAAGAGTCCAAAAAAATGGATATTTCCTAAATACAAAGCAGGGTTATCTGGTTTTGATACATGGATACATGCATTAGAGAATGGAAAAGCTCACGGATTGGGTATGGCGTATAACGCTGCTGCGTGGAGTGAGTGCCGAAAATTTGCTGTGAAATTCCTGAAAGAAGCCGAGGAGCGCATTGGTTGCAGTGCAGGTTCACTATTTGACGAAGCTGCAGGATACTATGAAACGGTTTCCCAAAACCTAACCAAGGTTACCAAGGCATTTCCATTCCCACCAAAGGGTGAGGAAGTAAAGGATATTGATCTCTGCAAAACCACTGTAAAATATCTGAAAGATGCTAAAAACGCTGAGGAATCCGGACTAAGAACATTGGAGAAGATACTCAAAGAACTGTGATGTAAAATCACCCATAGAAATATGAGGAAACTATCATGGATGAACCAGAATCAAATTTTAATTTCAAATTTATGTCTTTCGGTTTCAAATTTCGCGATCTCTTTTCACCGCGCAGAAATATACTAGAAGAGGTGGGAATAGAACCTGGTTTTCACGTACTCGATTATGGTTGCGGTCCTGGGAGTTATATAGTCCCTGCAGCAGAATTGGTGGGCAGATCAGGGAAGGTTTACGCCTTAGATATCCATCCACTTGCAATTAAGAGTGTTAAGAGTATCGCTTCAAAAAAGCAGCTTGCGAATGTAAAAACAATTTGTTCTGATTGCAAAACTGGATTGCCCGATAAAAGCATAGATGTAATTCTATTATACGATACGTTTCATGACTTGAGCGATTCAAATAAAGTACTAAAGGA
>JAUWGG010000152.1 GCA_030606525.1 Methanobacteriota archaeon
TAGTTCCTGTACTCTAATAGAAACTTTACCAGCCACTCTATCCATTATAGGAACTTTAACATGAAGACCAGGACCAACGACCCTGGTAAACTTTCCCCATCGCTCAATAAGAGCAAATGTCTGCTGCCTAACCATAAAAATCGCCAAAGCTAGAATAATCACAACAACAACTATACCTAAAACAATTCCAAAAATATTCATTACGAATTACTCCTCCTTAATCTTTCTACTATTCTAATCTATCTTTCTCCGCCAATTTTACCATTTATTATATCTTGACAAAAATACTTGTCAACCATCGTTCCAGATAAGAACGGGGCATAACCGCCATCAAATACACTATTATAGCCTCATCAAAATTATATCTAATATTCGAACCTTTAAACCTCCGACCACCTGAACCCCATGTAGCTCGTGAAAAAGGCAGAGGCCGCTTGCCTCCTTCCGATAACCATTATATCATCAGCATCTTGACCTGTTATTCTGCCCTTCTTGGCAATTTGTTAGCAGATTTGGCAATCATCCTTAATCTAAAATATGTTCTTGATTAATTACGTCAACAACATGTGCTGCAATCATCGCTGCAACTAACCTCCTCGTGAAATTATGCGCATCCTTCTTTAGCAATAAGTTTCCATGATAAGGATTGTCATCCAATTCTTTGCGCTCATATGACAGCAGCTCCCTTGTTTGCGGGAGTTTGTTTATATATTGCACACACGAACGTGGCACTCGGACGACTCCTATTTTGAATTGAATTACACCATCTTCTTTTTTTTGTCTTAACATCAAGTCAACTACACTGTCATTATCCTCCCAACATATAGACTGCTCTAACCATCCGTTGCTTATCTTTGATAGGTCAAAGTGGAAAGCACCAGCAGATACACCAACCCCATCAGGAGTTAACGAATTTTTATCGGAGACCCCTCTAAGGAAGTTATCTGGATAACTCATCCTACGAATAACCGAACACAAACGGAATCAGCCCGGCAAGCAGCTTCTTATAATCAGTCCTACTTAGCATTCCAGACGCTAAATCATTTCCATCAATTGTTGATACCATGTACCACATGGATTCTCGCTTGTTCCTTTCTAATACAAAGCCGATTCTGTATTTTGAAAATATCCATTCAATTAGAAATGAATTATCTTCCAACGCCACAGCATGCAGTGGAGGAATTCTACTAATAATATCAACATTCCAACTTTGTAGATTTATAATCAATTCCATAATATCCGATATAATATCTGTGGCTTGTTTCGCTACGTTCCTGACCTTTATCTCGCTAACACCTTTTAATGCGGGTTTAACAATCCTGTAAACTTCGTCTGCAATGAAGAGCTTTTTGAATCCTCTACCTGTTGTATCGTCCCTGAACTCGGAAAATACGTTGGACTCTCTGCCCAGCGCTCCAAATTCTTTCTCCCCTAAACACCAGTTTTCTTCCTTCGCGAGGTTATTTGTGGTAGCGTCTCCTAACTTATGATTGTTCATCATGTTGGTCCGCCTCCATAGCATGATGTAATTTGTCCTTTATGCACCATCTGAAGAGATTTAATGCACAATCGTGAAAACTGTTAAGAACAGGGAAAACTTCCTCGTGCTTTATCCTTCTATTGCTGAAGAAATCGCTGTCCATCAGAAAACAAGGTTCCCCCGATTCTGAAGATTGCACCGTTTTGGTTATCACCCTTACGAGACCTTCTCCTTCGAGGGCTACCTGAAAAGTATTCTCGTAACCCCTAACCTCACCTTTAACACTATCAACAACAAGCACGCCTGATATGTAGTCTTGTACGAGTTCGCCCCAATCTACGCCCTCCAACCCTAATTTCGACCTAACTATAACATCAATATAGCGCAGTCCAACTCTCGTGAAGTTTGTAGGCTGATATATACCAACAAATGCTTGTAGAGCCTTTGCAAACCTCCCGATAAAATCATCCCAACTAATGTAGGCTTTCGTTGACAATGCAAGATAATTCCTTGTTAATTCTACCTTCCATTTTTTATCGTCTGACGTGAACCCATAAATTTTGGGATCCCGCGTTCCGCGAACTTCTTGAAAGTCTTCTGTTGGACTCTGTGATGGCTCCACCCTGATATACAATAGCTCGGATGATTCTGTAAGATGCGGATATAGGGACCGCACTCCTTCCTGAAAAGCTGCTGGTATTTCTGTATCTATCTTCAATATTGGAGGAAACCTCACCTGGCAAATTACCGTATCCAACAAGTTTGTTTTATAAATAACTCGATTTACCTTAGGGAAAGGCATCGCCACCTCCACAAATGTAGAACCAAAGTAAGTTACTATAACATATTGCTCGATTCTTATAATACCACCTTATGGCACTTTTTGTCAGAAGGGTCACCCTTTCCCCTTTTCGAGCTGTACTAGTTCGGACACAGGTATCTCTACCCTAATAGAATGCAGAGTAGCGCCCACCAAACGCTAGTTCATATAATCTAGCCTTTGCCTTAGGACCTAACTAAAACCCCCACAAAGCAGCTTAGAATCGAACCCGAATAATAGCGTCTAATTTCTACCTTTACTACGTTTCTTCTCCCACAAATACAACCCAAACAATATATGCTCTTCACGCTCTGCCTCGCTCATCTTCCCTAACTCAACCAATATCTCCTTTTTAGGGTATGCGCCAAACTCCTTTTTAATCCATTGGGAGAAACCTATCCAGCATGGGAACACCCAACCACCACTCATAATATACTTGCGCACACGGTACGACTGCATATGAAGATACTTGCCAAGGTACCGAGCAGCACCAGCAACATCATCAACTTCAGCTACGCTTGCCATCTTCTGCGCCTCCTTCTTGACTTTCACCAAAGCATTCCTATAAAATCTCTCCGTTAATTTGCCAACTGAACATGTACATCACGTTCTAAAGTAGAAAATACATACTAAGTTGACTCTTTCCCCATGTTGACTTACAATATGATTTCGGGCATACTGCCCACATAGCTCAGTAGGTAGAGCACGTTCTTGGTAAGAACGGGGTCACCAGTTCGAATCTGGTTGTGGGCTTTGAGATAAAAGGAGGTTAA
>JAUWGG010000092.1 GCA_030606525.1 Methanobacteriota archaeon
GCCAGAATATTGAGCATTATCCCGACTTAGCTTAGACTGGCTATAGCGGGTGACTGTAGTTGGAGATCAGCATGCTGATAACACCCGCCGATATCATCAGATCCCCGGTTCAAATCCGGGAGTCGGGACCAATGAGGTCGCACAGTGGATTCTAAAACGAAAATTATTTATAATCAAAACGATATACAGGTAATTGTCTGACATTATGTCATACAATTGTTGATGGGATGGGTATGAGAGCTAAAAGAAAGAGGGATAAGCTTAGAAAGGATAAGATAACAAAGAAACTTCTTAAACAAGGTATTTATACTGTTTCGGCAGACAGCAGATTTGGATTTGATGATTGGGAATTCAGAAAGTTCGATGCAAAAGTGGGTTACAGTTTTTGGAGCGCAGTGAAGTACACTTTCATTCTATCTATCTTGCTTTGTTGGCTTCCAACATTCGGGCAAATGATCGCAGGATATGTTGGAGGACGAAGGGCTGGCTCACCTTGGAAAGGAGCAATAGCTGCAGCGGTACCTGTTGTATTATTAGTATGCCTGACAAGCATGTGGAATTATGGTTATTTCAGCATACAAGCAGCAACACTTTCAGCAATTCCAGCTTTAATAACCTCTACCTTCACGACCTATGTGCCCTTCCTTATGCCATACTTACAATTCTCTATCGTCTACCTCAAAACATTCATAATGACTTTTCGAACTAGCGCATCAGCAAGTCTAGGTGCTTATGTGGTAACGGTGGTGTTTGCGTATATCGGCGGTATTATGGCTGACCAAAATAGAAGGGAAGCAGAAGCCAGTAATACTGTTCCAACGAAGAAATCAGTAGGTCTCTTTTCCAAACCTAGTTATTTTCCAAGAAGGGCCCAGTACTCTCTCCCCTCCAGAGCAACAGCGGGACAGCAAGCTCATGCTCCGCAATACACAACATATGAGCAGCTGCACAGCATACCCTTTAATGGAAATGGCACGTATGCATTGCCTCACCAGGAGCCATATGAAACTAGAAATTCTGAAGAAAGGGTACCGCGGAGGAACATGGAGGTTGTGGACGATTCTTATGCAAGCCCTGACGATCGTATGGAAATTTTAACGGATGGTTACGATGAGAATTATGTTGTGAGGGATTATCACAAACCAAGGAATTATAGAAGAATACCGAAAAAGAGGACTTTTAGAAGACTTTCAGATAGAGCATTAAGATAATAACGCTGAGACTTAATGTAACTAAGGGGAAAACATATTTATCTCAAGACTCGTTGTACCTATGGATGAAAATGTTCTGTCCAAAATGCAGGTTGTTGATGTTTCCAACAAATGGAAAATTAGAATGCAGAAAGTGCGGTTATGTGAAAAAAGTAGAAAAAGAAGAAAGAAGCATAATTAAAAAGAAAGAAGAAAGAGGTTTGCTGATTCTACCAGAGAACATAGAAACAATGCCGAAGACCAAAGTAAACTGTCCGAAATGCAGCAACAATGAAGCCTATTGGGTGTTAAGGCAAATGAGAGCGGCAGACGAACCTGCAACGAGAATTTATAGGTGTACGAAATGCAATCATTCTTGGAGGGAGAATTGATACTAAAAGATACTTTTATTAACTACAAAGCAATTAAGGAAAAGTGAGGGGGGCTATGTTCCAAACAAAAGTAAAATCAGAGGTATTAAAAGAAGTGGTCGATATTGTAGGGACGTTAGTAGATGAAGCAAAGTTCAGTGTAGGAAAGGAAGGAATTGCTTTAAAAGCTGTTGACCCTGCACACGTTGCAATGGTAGACCTATCATTGGATAAAGGAGCTTTTGAAGAGTATAAAGCAGATGAATGTGAACTAGGCATAGATATTGACAAGTTAAAGGAAGTATTGAAATTAGCAAGAGCCGGTGATATCATAGGCATCAAGCACGATGAGGAAAAAAACAAATTGATCCTAAATGTCGGTAACATTACACGCCGGATGTCTCTTGTCGATACGGCAGGTTTATCTGATCCAAAAGTTCCAAATCTAGATCTTCCTGCAAAAATCTCAATTAAAGTGGATGAGTTAAAGCAAGGCATTAGGGCATCTGAAAGCGTGTCAGATCACCTAGCACTGATATCATCGCCAGATGGTTTTGAGATGTTTTCTGAAGGAGATACAGACTCAGTTAATTTAAAATTATCAAAGGATTTACTGGAAAAGTTGGATTGTAAAGAAAAAGTGAGAAGTCTGTTCCCGTTGGATTATTTCTCGAACATTGTGAAGGTAATAAGCACTCCAACTACAGTAACGCTGAGCTTGGGAAGCGATTATCCAGTAAAACTGGAATTTAATTTCGCCGATGAAAAGGGGAGCGTAACTTATCTGCTTGCACCAAGGATCGAGAGCGAATAGGATAGGAGCAACAAATCAGGCTATTCGTATTTTATTTAATTAAATTTTTTACTCATCGGCTTAACCGCACTTACTATAGCCACATGTTTTATCTATGCACACCATGCAGCCCTCTTCATGTATAAGAGGACTGCCGCAGTCTGGACATATACCGACTACATTGCCTTTAGCAAGAACAGAACCCTTGTAATCATCTAAGGTAGTTCTCTCCTCTAAAATTGCCTTCTCTTCTTTCAGATAAAGCCCGATGGCTTTAGCGATTGCATCTGGGCAGGAAAAAATCTTTCCACCTTTCACGAAAATTGGCGATGGACATCTGATATCTTTGAGCTGTTTGATTACCGATTGAATATCTACACCAGAGCGCAAAGCTAAAGAAACCAAGCGGCTTATAGCTTCCGTTTGAGATGCAGCGCAGCCGCCACCCTTACCTAACTGAGCAAAGACCTCGAATAATCCCTTCTCATCCTCATTTATCGTTACGTATAGATATCCGCAGCCTGTTTGCATTCTAATAGTTCTTCCTTTAGTGATCGAAGGCCTAGCTCTGGGTATTAACCTTTCTTCCTTTTTTTTACTTAAGGAGAGCACCTGTTCTTTCCTGCTTCCATATCTATAGATCGTTACACCTTTACATTCAAGCTCATAAGCGAGCATGTACACCTTTTCCACATCCTTTCTGCTCGCAGTTTTTGGAAAGTTCACCGTCTTCGAGACAGCATTGTCGATATATTTCTGAAATGTGGACTGCATTTTTATATGCCATTCGGGCGAGATATCGAGAGCTGTTACGAACACCTTTTGAATTTTTTTCGGTATGCCATTCATTCCTTGAATCGTTCCCAGCTCAGCAATTTTTCTCATTAGATCATCGCTGTATAAACCTTCTTCCTTTGCCACCTTCTCAAATAATGGATTAACCTCGATCAGTTCCTCACCGCCCAAGATATTGCGAACATAGGATAATGCGAATATCGGTTCGATGCCGCTTGAGCAATTCGCGATTATGCTGATCGTTCCAGTAGGTGCTATCGTCGTTGTGGTGGCATTTCTTACTCTCAATCCATCCTTTACATCGTATATGCTGCCCTTAAAATTCGGGAAAACACCTCTGATTTTTGCTAGTTCCATTGACGCCTTCCGTGCTTCCTTTGAAATAAAGCTCATGATCTTTCCAGCAAGCGCGATCGCCTTCTCGGAGTTATAAGCCATATCAAGCTTAATGAGCATATCTGCAAAACCCATCACACCTAAACCGATCTTTCTATTTCCCTTGGTCATGTTTTCTATCTCAGGCAGCGGGTATTTATTCACGTCGATCACATTATCCAAAAAGTGAACAGCTGTTTTAACAGTTTTAGCTAATTTTTTATAATTAATTTTTCCATTTTCAATCATATTCGATAGATTGATCGAGCCAAGATTACAAGATTCGTATGAAAGGAGAGCTTGTTCGCCACAGGGGTTAGTGCTCTCTATCTTTCCTAACTTAGGTGTTGGATTATATCTGTCTATCCTATCTAAGAATATTATTCCTGGTTCACCATTCCTCCATGCCATATCTACCATCAAGTTGAAAACTTCCCTTGCGTTTAATTTGCCTACAACCTTTTTGGTGTGGGGATTGGTGAGGTCATATTCCTCATTTCTAATCACCCTCTTCATGAAATCCTCTGTTATCCCAACTGAGATGTTAAAATTGCTCAATTTACCCTCCTCTTTCTTGGCAACTATAAAATCTAAAATATCTGGATGGGTTACATCTAAAATCGCCATATTTGCCCCTCTTCTCGTCCCACCCTGTTTAATCGCTTCTGTAGCTGCATCAAAAACATTCATGAACGAGATAGGTCCGGAAGACACTCCTTTCGTCGATTGCACTATATCATCTTTTGGTCTTAACCTGGAAAAAGAGAAACCCGTTCCACCACCGCTCTTATGAATTAAAGCTGTGTTCTTAATAGTTTCAAAAATACTTTCCATGGAATCCTCGATAGGCAATACAAAACATGCAGACAATTGCTGCAGTTCCCGACCAGCATTCATCAATGTTGGAGAGTTGGAGATGAAGTTAAGAGTGGTCATCATTTCATAGAACTCCTCTTCCGTCTTTTTTAGATCTGCTTTAGGCGCATAGCGTGCATCGGCGCTTGCAACGTTCTTGGCAACTCTGCGGAACATCTCTTCGGGCGAGTCGATCCCGTTCCCTTTCCTATCTTTGTTTATATAGCTGGTCTCTCGTAGTTTGGCTGGGGGGG
>JAUWGG010000012.1 GCA_030606525.1 Methanobacteriota archaeon
CATTAAACTTCTGCATAGTGTTCAAAAGTGCTATATGTTGTTCTTTGTCTGGAGCGAGCTTTACCATCAGAGTTTGCATCATTATATAGATAATATACTTCTATGCCTAAATAGTTTGCTGTTACCTCAATTCCCCCCCACCCCTAAATAGTGCGGGCTTCATTGAGGTAGGATGGTGATGCCACTCAGTTCGCCCGTCATTCATCATTTCTCAGCCTTGATTTCTCTTCATCGTGACAACCTTCAATTGGTTTATGAGCAGATATGGTTTTCGGTTAAAAAATAATTACTTGTCCTCATCCCTAAATATATAAGTTACAATAGTATTAATAAATTAATATGATAAACACTGAGATCGAACTCTATCTTCATGATGCGAAACAATGCGATCCGAAAAAATGCACTGGGAAAAAGCTTATTCGTTTCGCGCTTGTCAAGGAAATCCATAAATTATCTCAATTACCTTATCGCGCTGTCATTTTAAATCCATTCGCTGAGAAAGCGCTGTCAAAAGAAGATGTGGATATCATAAAATGTTATGGTATTATCGTACTTGACTGCTCATGGAATCGTTTTCAATCCTGTCCCAGGTTGAGAAAAGATCTTCGAAATAGATCATTACCCTATCTATTGGCTGCGAACCCGATCAATTATGGCAAACCCTTTAGATTATCAAGCGTTGAGGCTTTTGCTGCCTCGTTGTTCATTTTAGGATTTGAGGATCAAGCCATTCGTCTCCTCACCAAATTCAAATGGGGAATGGGTTTTCTTAAATTGAATGAACTCCCCCTAAAAAAGTATGCACTAGCTAAGAACAGTGAGGAAGTTGTGAGGATACAGGAATTATTCGTTTAAATGAGAGGCAATAGATTGGGTATACCCTCTTTTATCGGGTATATGACATTACATTTTTGGCATATTAGTTCCCCCGTGATGATCTCCTCTTCCTCCTCTTTAACTTCAAGTTCAAGATCTCCCTTGCATACTGGACAGCATAATATTTCCATTAAATCGCGCTTCATTTCATCACACTGCAATGATCATGATTGAACTTAAGATTTTTGCTATTTAGTGTATAAATAGAATAAATAATTGAAAAATTACAGGAAAAAGTAATAAATACAGTTATCATTATGGGTGTCTACTAACTATGCGGTGACGACAATGAGATGGCATCTAAAAACCACTCAAAGAGAAAAAAACGCTGAAGCAGGTGTGGATAAGAAAGAAGGAGGAAGATTTTTTTCTCGAGTGCGGGATATTTCAATTAATCCATGGTTAAGCAAAAATTGGACTGTCTTTGTGATGTTAATAGGCATTTTCATTTTAGCTCTTTTCCTTCGTTATTATTTTAGTTTCGACATCTCAACTCGCGAGGGTTTTCTATTATCTGGTGGTTCTGACTCTTACTATCATAAAAGATGCATCGATTATGCAATAACTACAGGTCACCACTTGTTCAAGGATCCGCTCCTAAATTATCCGGGTGGGGCATACAACGGTCGTCCTCCATTATACGATTGGTCTGTTGCGCTCACGGGCATACTGTTATCACCATTCTTTCAAGGTGATGTGGCTATTGCTGTCTGGTATGCATTTCTGTTTTCAACAGCCCTTTGGGGTGCTCTAACCATCTTCCCATTATATGCGCTTACAAAGGAAATGTTTGGCAAAAAAGCTGGCCTCATCTCAGCTTTTCTGTTAGCAATAATGGCTGGACATCTCCAACGTAGTCCTTTAACAAACGGGGACCATGACGCTTTCGCTTTGTTCTTTGTGGTAACGGTATTTTATTTCCTCTTGAAATCTCTAAAGAATCTTCAAAATGTCGAGAGAACATCTAATTGGAAAAGACCTGGGGAATTTGTACATGAACTGGGGAATTTGATAAAGAGCAACAGGAAATCGATTCTCTATGCCATGCTATCTGGAATATCAATAGCTACTATCGCCCTCACATGGAAGGGTTATACCTACGTAATTGTGATAATATTGATTTATTACCTAACACAACTTGTAATTAACCGATTTAGGAACGAGGATTCCTTTGGTGTTGTAATGTGCATTTCCATCTCCATCGGTTTAGGATTTCTACTTGCATATCCGTACTATTCTGCTACAGGTTTCGTAAAAGGATGGTTCGAGACACCATTCTATCTATTCTTGGCTGCTTTGGGAATTGGATTGATGTTCATAGCAACACAAAGACATCCATGGACCTTGGTTGCGCCTTCAGCTGCCATTACCATAGCAGTAACCTTTTCAATTCTTTTCGTAGTCTTTCCGCAAATAGCAAATGCTATCGTTGAAGGTCTCGTTAGAAGTGCCACTTATCTCGTTAAAACGAAGGTCTATGAGACCATTGCTGAAGCTCAAGCGCCGAATTATAGTAATCTTATTCTCTCTTTTGGTGCCGTCACCTTTTACTTTTCATTGGCGGGTTTGGCTTGGTTTGCCATTCAACTGCGTAAAAATTGGAGGATCGACTACTTATTCATCATTATTTGGAGCGGTGCATCAATATACATGGCCATGTCCGCAGCTAGATTCATTTTCAACGCATCCCCTGCTTTTGCGATGGCAGCGGGTTTCCTTATAGCTACTATCGTCGAGAGATTGGATCTTAAAACAGTTCGAAAAACATTCTGGGGATTAAAAGGGAATAAAATTTATGCTATTAAAAGAAGTGTTAAAGTACGCCATGTCGTCGCTGCCTTGTTCATAGTGTTTATAATCGTTCTCCCAAATGTTTGGAATGCAGTAGATGCCAGCATCCCATTCGAAGAGAAGAAGCAATATGATAAGGATGTATATGAAGCAACACCTACATTTATGCGCCCTGAAAATTATGATGCGGTAAATGGCTCCAATTGGTACTTTGGTGCGTTTGGATATTCGCTTCCTTTAGAGTCGAGAGCTTGGCCAAATGCATACAAATGGCTCGCATCGCAGGATAATTCAACTATACCTTACGAAGATAGACCAGCCTTTTTAAGCTGGTGGGACTATGGTTTTGAGGTCATAGGTAGAACAGATCATCCCTCTGTAGCGGAGAACTTCCAGCATGGTATCGAGATAGCTGGAAACTCTATCATGGCACAGAATGAGACAGAAGCCATCGCCCTATTGGCATCTCGTTTGTTAGATGGATGTTATCACTCGGGCAAAGATATAACAAATATATTGGAAAGATATGAATTGGATGCAGAGAAGATATATGATGTATATAGGAATAAAAACGATTACATTGATGAGGTCAAAAATGCGCCTGATCTATATGGTCCTTATGATGAAGATTTGAGTGGTGAGAATGCAAAATATGCTGTATTGAGGATTATTCTTGGGAGCTTAGGGGAGGAAAGACTTGTAGCATTACTATATGATCTCGAGCAAGAAAGTGGATATAGCATACGATACTTTGCTATCGATTCGCGACTATTCCCTTTCTCTGCACAAAATACCGGTATTTTCTATGCTCCTGCAAAACTGTCAGATCGACGCATGGTCACCATTCCAGGCTCTTTCCGTGATATCCCTATAGATTTCTACGATATCATAGTTATTGATGAATATGGTGGCGAACATTCCGTCACTGATATGCCATCTGGCACCAGAATCGCAAGTTATAGGATAGATTACAAGGATATGTTCTTTAAAACGATGTTATACAGAACATTTATAGGGTACAGTGGTGAGGAAATCGGCATGACAGATGATGCTGGTATCCCAGGATTGTCTGGTGATCTAGCTCAATACCCGCCAATGCAAGCTTGGAATTTAGCGCACTTCAGACTGGTATATAAAACAGCCTATTGGAATCCGTATCCTATGGATGAGGTGCAGGAACACCCCGAAGCATGGAAGGCGATCAGTTATGCAGAGGCATTAGAACACCAAGAGAAGATCCAGAAAGGAGAGGAAGAGGGTGTAGTGGATTTGAATCCACGATCAGGTCTTTACAATGGAGTTGTGATCATAAAATATTATCACGGTGCGTTCGTCAATGGAACCGTGAGGATTGAAAATGGTGAGCCGTATCCAAATGCTCTTATAACAGTGCAAGATGAGTACGGCATACCTCATTATCTAACCCAAACGGATTCGAATGGACATTACAGTGCGATAGCACCATTTGGCGAGGTAAGGATAACTGTTTCCACTGGCAATGTAAATCCACTTACCAAAATGGGTGATAAAATATTGAACTCTACTACGGTGATAATTAAGGAAGAGCAAGCAATGAGGGAAAAAGTTGATAGAGATAGAGATGGGAAATGGGACTACAACATAGAAAAAGACTTTACGGTTAAAGGAGCGAATATAAAAGGTATTGTTTATTGGGACTTGAATAAAAATGGGAATTATGATGATGAGCCTGTTATCCCAGATGCAACTATGACCATGAAGAATGTGGAATCGGACAAGACCAATATCGTTCATTCCGACTTGGAAGGTAACTACGAATTGAATAATACATTGTCAGGTGAGTGGGAGATAACCCTTTCGATTAACGGACACAGCATTGGCGGCTTTTTCACTACTGCAGAACTGGACCAAACAACGACCGCCGATTTAGGAATAAAACCTGCTACAGTTGAAGGAAAAGTTGTTTATGTTGATGGAGCGAGTGCTGGTGAAGTGCAAGTGGAAATATATGACTCTACTAATGATACAACATTCTCTGCACAAACCGATGCTGCAGGTGATTATCATTTCACAAAATTGCTTCCTGGCGGTCTTACTCTATCTGCTTTCGATCAATCATTCATTAGTCTTTCTTCAACCTTCGCCATTTCTCAAGGAGAAGAAGTTAAGAAAAATATTACACTGTACCAATCTACTAAGATACATGGATATACAAAAGTATCGGGTAGCAAGTTAGCGAATTTAACCATAAAATTTGAGAATGAAGATAAAAATGAAATTAAGAAGATCATAACCTCAAAGAGCAATGGATTCTATGATGTGATTTTACCGCAAGGTGTGTACTCAGTATACGCCAAGCACGTTGTGGATGGAAAAACCTATGTGTACTTAGACGAGATGAATGCGACCACATCTACCGATATTCGTTACGATGTAGATCTAGAGAATGCGATGAAGTTAGAAGGAGTATGCTATGCAGACAGCAAAGAACAGCGTAAAAAGGTGACAATTACTTTTGATGGAGATGCAGAACTTACAATTTCAGCAAACGCAGCTGGTGCTTATCGAGTTTATCTTCCAAAAAATACGTATACTGTTAAAGTGAGCCACAGCATTCAAGATGAGGGCTATGCATATCTTGAGTCTTTGGATTTGGAATGTTCACAGACCTATGACATAGAGTTGGTGAAAGGTGTAAAAGTAGATGGGGACGTGTATTATGATGTCAACTCAAATGGCGTAAAGGATGAGGCGGAAGGACTTGAAACTGAATTAACATTCATTGATGAAAATGATAAGAGATTATATGTAAGTACAGATGGAGAGGGCGCTTATCTTGTGTATCTTGTACCAAATAGAACTTATTCAGTATTGATTAACGAATTCGGTTTCTTACCAGTTAGATTGCCCGATGAGGGTTACATAACCACACAGGAGATCATCGCTAACAGGAGCTTTGTCCTATCACCGATCAATGCTACAGTTAGCGGTAGGTTGTTATTCAATGGTTCTGTTTTCGAGGGGCGCGTTAATATTGCCTTCGAAGCCGATGGTTCTGGCGCTATGACCCAAACCGTATTGTCGCCATCTGATGGGAATTATACTGTAAGTCTGCGACCTGGTTCTTATGCCATATCTATAGATCATAATATAACAGCAAATGGCACGATAAAATATCGTAATGTTGATAAATATCTAAACATAGAGATAGGTGGTGGCTTTTACAAAAAGGATATCGATCTCATAGAGAAAGTGAGAGTAGATGGAATGGTTTATTTGTATAATAATAAAACCAATGCAGACCTCACACTCATCGGTCCTGAAAAAATAGAAATATCAATTGTCAATGGTACCTTTGATTTTTATGTTGAATCTGGCATCTACACGATATTCGCTAATTCGACTGAAGAATCGATAAAGTATACATACATGGATCATCTCGAGATAGAAAAAAATCTTACGCTGAATATTTCCTTAGAACGAGCGGTCAGACTCTATGGCACAATTATCTATCAAAATGAATCGATAGATATGAAAATGCCCTTATTGATAGAAAAGGAGGGAGGAGGAAGTGTGTCATCCCATTCAGATGATAATGGGGAATATGAAGTTCATTTATCCCAAGGAAATTATGTTATCTCTATTAACTACACCACGACCGAAACTTTCAATGGAAAGATGAGGTACATCAGATACACCTCTACTCGCGATGTTGTTATTACGAATGAGCGAAAAGTGGGCATTGAATTATATAAAACGCTCAACAATGTAACCTTCTCTGGAGAGCTCAACGTCACCGGATATATAAAGATGGAGTTCGTAGCTCACAGCGAATCGGCAATTAATGCAACCACCTTATCAGATGCTAACGGAGAATATGAAGTGAAATTAGCACCAGGCGATTATACTCTTTATATCCATGACGAGATCACAGACAAAGTACATTTTGATGTTGTGACAATACCTCCTCACGATGTCTTCCACAACATTACTTTGGTTGATGGATACAAAGTACATGGTGTTGCATCATACAATTTGAATCAGCATGCTTCTACAACCATCACTCTTGAAGGGGACGGGAAGAAAATGATAACGTCTAACAGTGATGGGTATTATGAGATATTCGTTCCTCAAGGGAATTATACATTGTCCGCGAGATGTGTGATGGTTGAACATGGTGTAAATGTAACGTATAATTATACCCAATCCATTGCGATAGATAGGGCAAAGAAGCTAAATATTCAACTCGATAAGATAAAAGAGTATGGTGTTGAAATATCTTGGGATGCTTCCATGACGAAGGAGATAGGACAGAATGAGAGCATTGAGTACAACATCGTTGTTAGCAATGTGGGTAATGTGGATGACGGTTTTTACTTAGAAGGTGAACCCAATAATTGGGGGTTCGAGTTCAGTGAGAACAACTTTGCTCTACCTATGGGAACTACTGGAAATTCAAAGAGCATTAAAGTGAAAATAACATCACCGATCGATGCTAAAGTTGATCATGGAACCATTAAGATAACGGCAACATCGCAAAACTCATCTGCTGCGAGCTATACGCAGGAATTGATTGTAGAGATATTCCAAGTTCATGGTATTGAAATCACCTCCAGCGATAAAAATGCAGCTACCGATGGCACAACCACAACCTACACATTGGAGGTGAAGAACTCGGGAAATGCAGAGGATAGTTACACATTAACGATATTAAATATAGATGAACTAAAGGACTTTGGATGGGATGTGAAACTCGCTGTATTTGATAACGAAGGAGAGACGATCAGCAATGTGTCAACAGATGCATATTCCTTAATAGACCTAACGATCAAAACAAGAACTTTGAAAGACAAGGTGAAGGATACTAAAATAATGATATTGGGATATTCGGAAGGCAACATGGGCTCTAACGATGTGTTCTCAATTTCCTTATACAATCCAAAAGTAAAGATCGACAATAAGGATGTGAGTGTTACTGGTACAGGCTTGAGCGATACCATTGCTCCTGCTGACTATACATGGATCATATCATTGATAGCGATGGTTGTAATTGGCAGTGCCTTTGCCTTTTTCATCTTAAGGAAGAAGGGAGTGATAAAATGGTAAAAAAGGTAATTACCTTAACATTCTTACTTCTTTTCCTCGTTTCTCTCTCTACACCTGCTAATGTTTCTGCGGTGAAGAAGGTTTACGTTCACATAGCTGGTCCGGATATCCTGGGAATAGGTGAGCAGGGTGATTATACTATTACGATCATGGGTGGACCTGCTGAAGAGGGTGGAGAATGGAATTACACCGCTTATCTAATTGGAACGAATTTAACTGGTGCAAGCCCTATATTCTCCTCACCAGCAACAGAGTCGTCAAATAATAATGCATTTATATTGAAGGTAACAGCTCCCTCTGTCGAGCAAAACATCAAATTGTTCGTTAACGGCACATCTACCAAGAACAATCAAACAATGTGGAAAGAGGAAACGTATGAAATTAAAGTTGTTGAACCGATTGTTATAAGTGCCACCATTCATAATATCGGTGAAGTGGATGTTCAAAATGCTGATGTGAAATTCTACGTTGACGGGAAGTACATTGGGTATGAAACCATAGATTTCCTTAAAGCAAATGGTTCTGAGGATGTTACTCACAAATGGGTAGTAAAAAGTTTATCGTTGGGTAAGCACATTGTTAAGATAACTGTTGATTTGAACGGAGACGGGGTCATTGGCGAAGGGGATGCTGTCATAACTCAAAACTTTTATAAAAGTGGTGAAAAAGCGGATTATACATGGACTATCTACCTTGCTGTCATTACTGCAGTTATGTTCACTTTATTGATCGTTGTTGGGCGCAAATCACAATTTAAATCTAAGAAACGTAAGAAATAGAATTATTATAATTTCTTCTCAAGCTCTTCCATCTTTTTTTCTAGAGCGTTTTCTCTAACAGCTACTGCTATCTCCCCCCTAGTCTTTTCAACCAGACTTCTAGCAATATCCTGCTTTCTTCTTAATGGAACGATAGCAGCAGGATAATCGAAGCGCATGAGTGTTGTATAGATGTCTTCCATGATGTCCAGATAGTTGCATGCTTTTTTAACATCATCATCCCTCAAGGCTTCGAGTGCAAACCTCCTCAATTCTCCCACAACATCCCCCAAACCCAATAGGTAGGCTGAATTTGTGACGCCCAACTCCTTTGGAGTTGGCAAAGGTCTATCTTCTAGTATACTTAAGATAATGGATGCTTCGCACAATTCCTGAAGTGCATTTTCCACAAAACCAGCATGATACAACTCAGGGTGCTCCTGCAGCAATCCCTTCAATTTTATTGCTTCTTCCTTTGCAGTTTCTATCAGCTCAACAACATCCTCACCTCGGTGAGTTCTTAAAATCACGCTGGTTGATAATCTTCGAACGGCCCTTGAAGATTTTAAGGTAATTTCCCTAATAGTGTCCTTTTCATCGAGTTCTTTCTCTATCTCATCCACTATTTCCTTCAAATTTTTCATGATTGGTGGAATGTTTTCTTCCTTAAATGCTTTTTGCAGTACCCCTTAATTAATTTTTAAGCTCCTTAGAAATGTTAAATAGAGATCTCTGCATCTTAAAATGGAATCGGTATAAACGAATTCATCTGATGCATGTGTATTCTCTCCATTTGGACCGAAAACTATTGTGGGCATCTTCTCAGCAAATAGATTGTAATCGCCAACAGATTTTCCATATACGATTTTAATCTTCCCATAAAATTTTTTGTATTCAGTGCAGAAACTCTTAATCATTTCATTTTTCATATCTATCAAATAAGGTTTTAGAAAGGGCGTTTCTCGCTTCATAAATGATACTCTTATCTCGGATTGTACATCTAAATTTGTTAAGGCGCTATTAAAGTCATTTTTGAT
This sequence comes from Methanobacteriota archaeon, assembly GCA_030606525.1. Lineage (GTDB taxonomy): Archaea > Thermoplasmatota > Thermoplasmata > JAUWGG01 > JAUWGG01 > JAUWGG01. The sequence goes on from JAUWGG010000012.1 coordinate 9,548, forward strand.
CATACTCTTCGTTTCACCAGGTACAACATGTCTATCTACCCTAATTCTACAATATTGCGGTATTGATAGGGAATCTCCCCCTCCTTCTATCTTAAGAGGGCATATCGAACCGTATCCAAGCTTTTTATGGCTTCTTATCTTTACTTTTTTTAAGGCGTCTATTACCTTTGCACAATCCACGATCGCATTAGCCCCAAGAGTTGGACGAGAAGCATGAGCTGATTCCCCAATGATCTCTATGTCAACAACGAACCTCCCTCGACAACCCAACCTTATTTTTTCATTCGTTGGCTCTGGGATCAAACAAAGAGCAATGTCGTTTTCTTTTAAACTTTTTAAAAAAGTATATGCACCATTGGAATTCCCTTCTTCATCAGAAGTAGCTACTAAAATAAGGTTAACCTCTTCTTTCAACTCCTTAAAAACATTTAAGATTATTGCGAGTCCAGCCTTCATATCTGCTGCGCCCAATCCATATAATTTCTTATTCTTGATTTCAGCTTTAAAAGGCGCTCTTGACCATCCCCTCATTATCGGGACAGTATCCATATGCGCATTAAGTAGAATCGTTTTACCATCATTGACGATGTTCTTTGCAATAACATTTGGACCTGAGTTCTTTACTTTTTGATATTGAACATCACTAAAATCAAGATATGATGCGATAAAATCTGCGATCTCATGCTCCTCGCTAAAAACACTTAGTATGGTAATCAATTTTTCAGTTAGTTGGATTACATCGATAAGATCACCGATCGTAGAATAAACATCCCCCATAAAAAATTAACTTCTGAACTTCATTCTTAATTCGTTCATATGCTTAACCTTTTTTTCTATCGATTCCTTTTTCCCAATATCGTGTCTCATAGATACATTACCTTTTACATGTTTGAGCGCTTCTTCGCTTATTCGCTCTGCTCCTTCCAAATCATCGGCTATACCTACTATACCCAAGGACCTTGAAGAGGTGGTGTATATCCTCCCATCTTTTTCGTTCACAGATGCATAGAACAGTTCAGCACCGCTCTTTTTTATTCTTTCCTCATTTACCACAATCTCCTCACCTACCAAAGATTTGACACCATAACCTTTAGGAACGATGTATTTACATACAGTTGCCTTCCCATCGAACTCGATCTTATTTTGACTTAAACTCTCGTCTGCAATGTTAAAGCAGATCTCAACGAAATCGCTCTTTAGCAACGGCAGAACGTTCATTGCCTCCGGGTCACCGAATCTGCAGTTAAACTCTATGATCTTTGGTCCTTGAGGAGTGAGCATGAACTGTGCATACAGTATTCCCTTATACGGATTCCCTTCAGAGCGCATCGCATCAATCGTTTTCTGTATGATCCTTAATGATCCTTCATACTCCTTTTTCTCTAAGAATGGTAACAGATGATCTGCACAAGAATAAGAACCCATGCCCCCAGTATTTGGTCCTACATCACCCTCATACGCTCTCTTATGATCTTGGACGACTGGCATAGGTACAATATTTTTTCCATCGCAAAATACCTGGAAGGTAAATTCCTCGCCCAACAACTTCTCTTCGAGTATGACCTTTGCAGCACCTCCTATCTTATTTTCAATAATTTGCTTTGAATATTCAATCACATCTTTCTTATCATTCAAATGTTCACCCATGATCTTTACCCCTTTCCCGCCTGTTAATCCCACAGGTTTAACAACAACTTCTTTTTGATATTCGTTCATGAAATCCTTCAAACGCGCAATATTATCAAAAACCTCATAATCAACCCTGCCAGGAAGATCATGTTTTTTCATGAGAGCGCGCATATATTGTTTTGATATTTCTATTTGTGATGCTCTTTTTGTTGGTCCAACAGTCCTTATACCTTTCTTTTCCAATGCATCCACAATGCCTTCACCCAAAGGCGCTTCAGGTCCAATGACTGCTAAATCGATCTTATTTCTCTCAGCCCAATCTGCTATCTTGTCAGTTTCGATCTCATTTACCAATAAGAACTCTTTTGATGCTTTGGCAATCCCTGGGTTGCGATTTTTCATCGCACTGTACAGAACGATATTATCACTTTTCAATAAAGCTTTAACGATCGCATGCTCTCGCGCTCCACCCCCAACAGAAAGTATGTTCATGTTTTCTACCTCTTTCCTGAATTGTTATTTAGTATATTTAATTTGTTTTAGAGTGTGTGAAAACAGAATGCTATAATTTTTTCAAGTATTTTAAAATCCTAGAATCTTATTTGCACTGATCAAAAAGTCTTCACTGTTCTTGACAACAATCTCAGCACTTTCTATTGAATATATTAAACCATAGTCTGCATCGTGTCTCAGATCTAATGCCATCCCAAAAGCGTCATAGTGTTTATGATCAAGAATTCCTTTATCAACAAACAATTCTTTTATTCCTACGAGAAGACAATAATGGCTTTTTTCTCTAAACCCTTTGCTGTAAAGAAGGGCTTTAGCTGCATGGAACATCGAATAATATGCCTTTATAGTGGCCCATTTATCATCATTCTCTGTCAACGAGTGTTTAGCTCTCTTCAAATCATATTGTGCAGCTTTTAATTCCTTATCAACCAATGCCTGATTTATTTCAATTCGCATTATTTTTCTCTGCTCCAAACACTCTTGAAACTAACTCAATTTCTTCCCTCCATAGTTCAATTCCCCGCATTACTCTATCGTAAAAAGGTTTATCTTTTTCTGGTAGACGAGCGAATTCTGTTGAATGAAGTATAATTGGGCTAAGTTTTCTCGTGTATTTGTTCCTCCATTCGTTAACAATTTCTCTCGTCTTCTCCTTCTCCGTCGTAACGATCAAGAGATCAATGTCACTATCTTCCGTATCTTTACCCTCAGCACAACTACCGAAT
>JAUWGG010000205.1 GCA_030606525.1 Methanobacteriota archaeon
CCAATTGAGCCATACGGAACCATGGTCTGGTCCAGGTTCTGCTGTCAAGTCAGTTATTGCACTTGGTGGCGTGGTATCAATCGTTACAATCACACTTGGATCATTCGATGGTGGGGCATTGTTATTAGCTTCATCAATTGCCTCTATTGAAAAGTAATGCTCTATGCCAGCTGGTAGATTTGTGAGGAGATAACTTTCCTGTTCACCCGAAGCTTTTGGAGTCCAATAATTTGAATACCCTTCTGCAACATATTCAAAACAAACCCAATTAGGTATGGGCAAGGTTGAAAACTTGACAGTATAAGAAACTGCTTCACCAGATTCTCCATCATCACCTGGAGCAGTCCAATTAAGCCATACTGTGCTATCATCTGGACCTGGTTCAGATGTTAGATCAATTATCCTGTTCGGAGGGGTTGTATCAGATGCTGCTGTTCCATTTGGACTGTTAGATAGAAGGCTCTTTTGAGATGCTTCATCCTCTCCCACTATTGCGAAACAATATTGCTTGTCAGGAGTAAGTCCAGTTATTATTTGGCTTTCATCATCACCAGCAGATGAAGGTTCCCACGATTGAGAACATGTGTCTGAAGCATTCCACTCCACCATACTGTCAATCTCGGGATAATTTGGTATGACGGTTGCTTCTGTGCTGTAAGTGGTATTTACATACCATGTATCGTCCGCATAACCAGTTGATATATATGTACCCATAGATGAAGGATCATAACATATCGGCCATCCATAGTAAGGAGAATAATAATCATAGGTAACTTCTATAACATCACCCTGTTGAAGAGATTCTGTAAATGTTAGATTGCCTGTGTTTAGATCCAATGTGTATCCGCTACCCATAAGTACATTATTTTTGTAAACTTCATAAGATGCTGGTACGACTCTCTTCTCTATTTTATAGTAAGCATAAGTCGCGAGTACTGTATCATTGGTTTCCAGTTGAATTGGGGTAGTTAAAGTGATTTTTCCTGAGGGAAGGCTAACCGTATAATCTCCAGTAGATTGTTCTATATTGTTTATATAGAGTTTGAATCCATAATCATGTATGTTTCTATGTGGTAGGTACAAATAAGTTTCACCACCTATGGCATTTTCAATAAGTGTTTCGTTTATAAAAGATACTAAAGTGCTGCCAACTAATGCATACCCCTCTCCCTCCTCTGCACTCTCTATCACAATCTCATTATCTATAGTATAAATATTTAAATCTCTGGCTTGCGTTCCCTGCAAATCAGGGTGAGCGAAATCTACACCAGTGTCACACATAGCTACTTTAACTCCTGAACCGATAAAATCATTTGCCCACGCTTTTTGGGCAGAATGCTGCTGCCCAGCAAAAATCATATTTGGATCGGATGGATTAGTACCCTCTACATGTGTTCCACCGCCAATACTCTTCATGCTCTCCTCCAACTTTAAAAACTCCGGAGAATCGAAGGTTGGATACTCATATATGGCTATCACACTTGGCAATGAAGCTATTTTCATAAGACTGTAAATGGGTACATAGAGTACAGGTGCTGTTAGCGTTTCTTCTCCCTTTAACCTCGTGCCAATTGCTCCTCTATAATCATAATTTTCAAGGAGGGACGTTAACTCAATTGCACTCGTTGTCCATACGATTACTTTGATCATGTCTTTTCCTCCCTTTTCAGCTATTGGTCGCAGGGACGATTGGATCTTCGATAGCGCCTTATTTGTATCACTGTGTAATTGCAAGTGGGATCTATTTTCATTTTCCATATTCTCATTATTAGGGAACTTGGATATCTGCTTATCTTCTTGTATCATGCTCCCGCTAACCACTACAGTTGCAATGATTGCTGCAAATGTGGATAAAAGCATTATACATATCACGAACCCGCTAAAATATTTCCTCAAAATTTTTGACATTTTTCTCCCTCCTCATAAAATTTCTTTTGGGTTTTTGGGAATGCTCTCCCATCTATATATATTTTATCTCACTGTAATCTGTAATAGTCGATAATTGTAAATGTCAATAGACATTGGTAACATAAACAAATCTTATGTTTTATCATATTTTGCTCATTCCAGAGTTGTTTAAGAAATATATACATTTAGTAAACTGCATGTAACATCTATGTTAGAACGATAT
>JAUWGG010000018.1 GCA_030606525.1 Methanobacteriota archaeon
GAGGAGAGATGACTGAAAGTACTCTTATTTCATGCATTCATCCCCGCCCTGAAGGGCGAGGCTTTCTGCCTATATTCTTTGTAATAGGCAATCTAACGAATGAAATGAAAATATCAGCAGAATCAAAACAAAGAATATAAAATCTTTAAGTACAACTATGTTTATTAGGTAGAGGGATGCCTGTGGAAGGTATAGACGTTTACGAGTTAAAAAGGATGAATCTGAAAGGTGCGACAGTTATAGATGGATTCCCGAGTGTGGGATTGGTCAGCTCGATTGTTAGCAATTATCTCATAAATGCGTTGCATCTTGAGCAAATAGGCATTATGGATTCCATTTATTTTCCAACAGTTGCACTGGTAAGAGACTCAAAACCAATGAGTCCAGTTCGAATCTATGCCGGTGAGAAGATCGGAGGCAAGGAGGACGGAGATCAGATCGTAGCTTTCATATCAGAATTCCAACCTCCGCCAAATCTAGTGAAGCTTATTGCAAGTGCAATGCTCGATTGGGCCCAAGACCAAAAATGTAAGATGTTGGTTTCACCAGAGGGGCTTATCGTTGACAGAAGGCAACAGGAAAAGAAGGAAAGGGAAGAAGCGCATGTATATGGTGTCGGCAGCACTGTTGAAACAAATAGTTTGTTGGAGAAGCACAATATAAAGAAATTCGAAGAGGGAGTGGTCACAGGGGTTGCTGGTGTATTGTTGATTGAAGGAACAAGGAGAGACTTTAATGTTATCAGTTTCTTAGCTGAAGCCCATCCTGATTATCCCGATGCTAGAGCTGCTGCAAAGGTCATAGAGGTCATTGACAAGATATTACTTCATATACATCTAGATCCGAGGCCGTTATACGAAGAGGCAAAAAAGATCGAATCCCAGTTAAAAATCATTCGAGAACAGACCGTTAGGGCAAAGCGCTCTAAACCCGCTACACGTTTGTCTATGTATGGATAGTGATCTCCCACAATCCATTTTTTCTTTCGATATTGAAATCTACGTCTAAGAATTGCCTGATAAGCCACATATTCGTCTTCGTATGGTTGCTGATCTCTCTAGTTAAAAAAATGGATGTCTTTTTAGCCAAAGCCATATAAGGCAGCATTTGGTCCGCAGCATGGACATCGAGCGTAGCTTTGGCATCAATCTCCTCCATCAGTTCTTTTGCAGCCCTTTCTCCAACCTCTTCAGCTCGTATTCCTACTTCACCAAGGCAATTTGCGCCTAGTACAGTAAAGTCAGTTTCAGCCCATAATACGATCCCTGTTCCTGGTCCTAGTGACAAATCACACCTTTCCAATTCAATCTTCACATCTGCGTATCTATCCAATTTTTTAAGTGAGGCATTCCTTATTCTTTGTGCGATGTGATCTGGTAGATGGCTTGTATAAACCACTCCCTTTATTCCCTTTATCTCACCTATTTCCGTTAACAAGATCGATTTAAGTTCCTTAACTGGTTCTATCTCTGCCATTACTTCCCCACCGCCCTTTGGGTAATATCCCCTCTTCATTAATTGCACTTTTACACGTACACCCATCTTCTTAAGAAGTGGAAGATAAATGAAGCGGAAATAATCAATTGGGGGAGACCATTTTACATCTGTTCCGCCTGTGATAGTGAATGTGCACTTGTTCTTCGAGAATAGTGCGGGTAATAAACAAGCTTGCAGCACAAGGGTTATGCTCCCGGCGGTACCAACATCAAAGTGAAATTCCCCACCGGTTATATCCTTTGGGTGAAATTCTATCGTCGGTGAAGATTTATTTAATCCAAGAACGTGGGCATTACATATTTTGGCAACGGATCGGATTGATGTTATATGTTGATGTGATAGGCCAGGGCGAGGACGGTTTGCACGGATCTTCTCAACACGGATTGATTTGCCAGTAACAGCAGATAATGCTACTGCTGTTCTTAGGATTTGACCGCCTCCTTCTCCATGGGAACCATCGATATGAAGCATTTTACCCCCATATTCATTTCTTAACTTTTATCACATATATCTGCTCACCAGTAGAACCGCTTGCATAAACCACATCGTTATTCTTAAGAATATTGTTGAAATTCTCCTCTGAGATTTTAACCCTTTCACAGGGAAACATCTGCGCTCCCGTCGTGACCCACGCTTCCTTTAATAAAAGAAAATCGCTGTTTTTAAGGTCCCTTCCGTATTTAATTTTCCAAGGCAATGTTCTATCACAACCGATGTTGAAGTATGGGTTGATGATATCTGAAAGACGTTGATCTGTGCCGATTTGCGATACATTAGTATCGCTCAGCCATTCCATCGTTTTATATTCGTAATCATAGGTTGTATCCTGAACACCATAAAGCGCTTCGCTGTTATATGCCAATGGTGTTGTGCATAGACAAATAACTGCGAAGATCATTGTGATCGCAATCCCCAATCTTCTTTTTACCTTCAAAATATGACCTATGATGAATCCAAAGGATATGCCTACGCAAATTGCAAGACCAAATTCTATGTAGTTGTAGCTGCGAAATGCTAGAGTGAATGTGAAAGCATCCAATCCTCTTAGGAATGCGAAGACGATGAGAATAAACGGTCCCAAGATTATAGAAATGATAAAAGGTCTAAATGAAGTTCTTGCGTGCCTGATTATGTTAAATCCAACAACACCTATCAAAGCTAATATGATGTACGGAACAGCAGAGTATAAAAATAAATTGCTTGTGCGGATCGTTCCACCAAATACCATCATACGGTTATTAAGAATAAGAAGTAAAATTGCACCAATCGGGATCAAGGTCTTTTCATCTAAAAACTTCCAACCCATGTGCTTTGAGCGAATTAAAAACCACGATGTCGGGCTAGCAGGTGTGCAAAGAAGAATGCAAAATAATGAGCCGATGAAGAATACAGAGAGGAAGAGCACGATGTCGTTAACAGTTGCCATTCCGAAATAAGCTAATTTCACATTCTTATAATAGGCATACGTGAACAAAAAGAGCATAGGACCTAACAAAACATCTAACGCTGCTTTTTTTATCTTTAATTTACCGCTTCTAAGTGCAATGAAATTCGAGGAGATCGCAAGCAAAGCGATCATAATGAAAGCAACGATGGCGGTGAGGTGATGTACTAAAGGGATCAGCAGTAAAAGAAGTGAGCATAAACTCCTTTTTTTAAAATCATCTCTTTCGCTGTAAAGCAATAGAATGATCGGTAACAGGATAAGGGCTGCAGCTTCCTTCATAATCGCACTTGTGAGATAAACAAAAAAACCGTTTAAAGCAAGAAATAAACCAGAAGCGAATGAAGCTAAGTAGTTTTTTGTAATCTTAAATGTGATCATATAGATTATTATCACTGAGGTGGAAGCTATGATGGGAAGGATGATCTGCACGATTTCCATGGGGTTTTTTCCAAAGATCAGTGCAAAGGTACTGAGAATTAAGGAAAATACTGGCATTTTAGAGTTGTAATTAATGAGATGCGGTGTTTGAGAGTCAATGACCCAATGACCAGTTGCGATCATCTCTTCAGATATCTTAACTAGAGGGAAAGAGTCTATGTTGTATGGTAAAGAGGAAAACAACAAAGGTATGGATCTCACACAAACAGCCATGAAGAGAAGTGTAGAGATTGCGATCAAGTGTTTAGTTTTCATAAAAACCCTCAAGCATCTTTTCTAAAGAGATCTCATTTTCAGCTGAACTGTCGATCTCCTGCATCAGCTGATGCGGTTCTGAGCCAAGCACACTCTCGTTTACTATTAACCCACACAGACATGAGAGAAGTATAGTTACAACCAATATTTCCAATATGAAAATCGGGCTGATCACTGGCTGTATGCTGTGCCCGAGTATCACAATTAGATTAAGGTGTTTTACGATTTCAACTCCTATGTATCCAAATATGACGCCAATGATCGAAGAGACGATCGAGATCTTTAACAGATCCTTTAAGAGCAAAAAATGAATATTTGCTTTATTCGCTCCAATTGCTGTTAAAACACCTATATCTCTCTTTTTTTCTATTACTGCTCTATTCAAAATTGCCGCTATACCGATGAACATGAGCGCTCCTTCCAGTAGAATAAAACCAAAGATCACAACTCTAACATTGGCTGCACTTTTTTGCACGATCACGCTTGTATAGCTGCCATTTGCCACTTCGACTTTGCCGAACACAGTATATCTAATCCCCAGACTGCTGACAGCTTCTTCGAAACCGTTGTCGTTGAGTGAAATCGAATTACCAGCCGCATCTCCAACTACTATCTTATATTCCCCACTCTCAAGAAAATCTATCAATTCATTTCTATCGCTGGTTTCAATTCGAATTGCTAACACATTATTATCTCCTAAAGATATAAGTTTTCTTGCTGTTTGGAGGGGAATAAGGAGCTCATCGTTCGATGGCGTAGTGGTGGAATAAATGCCCGTAACAGCCAGCTCCATTATAACTGGTGTGATTGAACCTGTTAGAACAAAGGTATCATTAATGCCCAAATTAAACCTTTTAGCTAATCCCTCACCGATCAATGCGAATTTATCATTGATCTCTTCTTTACACTCAGCATCCTCAATCTTCAAAAAGGGCTTAGATTCAACTCCTCTAACCATGACCGGCTCGTTATTTATAACGCTGAACGCATATATCTCAGGACTAACAACCTCCACAAAATCCTGTTTTCGGAGCTCGCTTACAAGCATTAAATCGAGAGGTGTGTCTGCATCTGCCTGTGTGAGTACACTGATACCTTCACCGCCAAAAGTCTGCTGTGGGATCAACCCAATTTTTAGGAGGATGGGAACTGATGAGCTGAACATGAATATACATAGTATCAACCCGATCATTATCTTTCTGCGCAATAGCATTACCGACCCTCCGCTTTAACATCTATCGTTGATGCTTTATAAGCTGGAATGAACCCACCAATGATCCCAGATATAATACCAACAAATATAGGTAAAGAAATCGAGCTAATCGAAGCCTGAGGTAAGATCATGGAATGAAAGCCGATCAGAGGTGTAAAAGACACCAATGCATTTGCGGCTATGAAGCCTATGGCAACACCGATAACCCCTCCCAATAACGAGATGAAAACCGTTTGAAGTAAAAATATGCTCAGTACAAGCTTCTGTGAAGCACCCATGTACTTCAATATTTTTATATCAGCAATACTGCATTCAATTTCTATGTTCAGAATGCTGTATACCAACAGTATTATTATGATCGCTGAGGTCAATACAACGAAGTACAGCTGATTTTCGATCTGATAAATACCTAGCTCAAGGAATTTGGTGATGCTCACTAAGCTTTGGGTTGTATATCCTTCTTCCTCCAGTTGATGGATTATGTCGATGTTGTTTTCTGAGAGCAGTAGAAAAGAATACGCGCTTTGCATTTGAGGATTGAGTTGTGTAACCACATTTTTCGATACAAAAATCCAATCATCTGAAAAGAGCGTGTTCTGGTGAATTCCTCTAACCTGCAAGATAACTTCTTTATCATCCTTTGCTAAGGTGATATTCATTCCATCACTTACAGTTATATTCTTATTTTCCATCTCAGCTTTAAGCTGTTTACCAATTAAGATATCATTCATTGTAAGCTCTGCACCATTCAAATCTAGCAGATTGAAAGGATCATAGATCGAGATCGCATAGGTTTCTATCGATTCATTGCCTAATTCGATTTTTGTCTTCACGACGGTGCATGCTGCATACTCACAATTTATATAATCGACTGTAGAACTCTCAATGATACTTTGACTGAGCACATTACCATCATAAACTGCTATCAACCCATGTTCGAACGCATTAGAAAATTGCGATGTACTTGCATGCAATCCTTCAACCAATGAAATCGTACCAGTGAGAAATGAAATACAAACAGCGATGCCCATGGTCGTCATGAACATCCTTTTGTTCCACCTCAACCCCATCTTTATCAAAATATTTCTCATTACACCAACCTATGAGCAAATTACTTATTTATATATGCTATTATCACAGCACAATAAAATACGAATTTATGAAGGTATCGGTAGAGGGGAAAATGCCAGTTGTAAATGTAGAAGATCTTTGGAAAACATATGACGGTGAAAAGGCGGTACTCAAAGGGGTAAATTTAAAAGTCGAACCTAAAGAGATTGTTCTGATCAAAGGAAGGTCAGGCAGCGGTAAAACCACATTGTTGAATTTAATAGGATGCATTGATGCCGCTTCCAAAGGAAATATCTTCCTTAACGGATGCGATATTTCAACTTTATCTAAGAAGGAGTTAGCTGAAATTAGATTAAAGAAGATTGGCATTGTTTTTCAATCGCATAATCTGATCAATGATCTGACGGTGTTTGAAAATGTCCTTTTGCCACTTAAAATAGCTAAGAATAGGGATGGGGAAAATAGGGTCAATGAATTGCTCCATACCTTCGACCTTCATAATTTAGCAAGAAAGAAGCCGAACGAGATCAGCAGCGGTGAAAGGCAGAGGGTTGCCATAGCCCGAGCATTAGCGAACAATCCAACCATATTATTGGCTGATGAGCCAACTGCATCCTTGGACATAGATAACTGCGATGTGGTTATGAACACATTCAAAAAAGTGAATGATGAATTTGGAGCTACTGTGATAATTGCATCTCACGATCCTTTAGTTGATAAACACGTGCAAAGAAAATATCACCTGTATAACGGTAAATTAACGGAGGACGAGCTTTGAGCAGGAGAGAAGCATTCAACATATTTCAATCAAAAAAATATGCTTTTGATCTAATTTTCATAATCCTCTTAGCATCATTCTTGTTAGCTGTAATCATTCTCATTCCCGATAATGATGCATTAAGAATAATTTTTGGTCTTCCCTTCATATTATTCCTACCCGGTTATGCGCTTGTTTGTGCATTGTGGCCTGGGAAAGAAAGGGAGGATAAAAAAGGAATAGATGATTTAGAAAGGATAGCCCTAAGCTTTGGTCTAAGCATCGCTGTCGTACCGCTCGTCGGTCTCGCCTTGAATTACACTCCATGGGGCATCAGATTGTACCCCATCCTCATCTCCTTATTTGCATTCATTATCATAATGTCGATAACAGCATGGTATAGGAGGCGGCAATTACCCGAGGAAGACAGATTCACATTTCATATAGACATGCAAATACCGAAAATAAAGGAATGGAGCAGCGCAGATAAGATTTTAGGAGTATTTATCGTTATATCGCTTATCATTGCCAGCGCTGCGCTTATCTATATTACAACAACTCCAAGAACTGGTGAAAGATACACAGAGTTCTATATCTTAGATCAAAATGGGACAACAAAGAACTACCCAAAGAATCTGATAGTCGGAGAGAATGGGACGGTAATCATAGGGGTGGTGTGTCATGAGCACCGGGATGTTAATTATACCCTTGTAATCGGATTATTTAACAACACAAATACAAACATTGAAAACACCGCGCGGATATATACATGCCCGTTAAACTCCACCTTAATAATGAACCTAAACAATTCATTCGTCTATACTTTAACTACTTTGAAGAATGATGAAAGCTGGACTTATGCATTTAACTTCACTATTGAGGAAGTAGGTAGGTATGCTTTTGTGGCGTTCCTTTACGAAGAAGGAGCCAATCAAAACCCCTATTTTGAGTGGCCAGACACTCCACATATTTGGATTAATGTAGGTAATAGATGACATATTTTGTGTTTTAAAATTTTATTGGTGTAATTTTTATATATCTAGTTTCTTTTGAATCTCTCAACCGCGATTGATAAATTTTTTTCTAAATTCTCTGCACATTTCTTCCAAGTAAAGTTTTTCTGTACTCTTTCTCTACCTTTTTTACCCATTTCTTTTGCAATTTTTTGGTTTTTTAAGAGATATAACATAGCAGTTGCAAATTCTCTTTCATCTCTGTTCGTGAGTATGCCCGTATTGTCGGTAACGATCTCTCTTAACCCCCCCTCTCTTACTGCTATCACGGGAGTCTCGCAAGCCATAGATTCTAATGCAACCAACCCAAAGGGTTCCATAACAAATGCAATTGCTGTGAGTTTTGTCTTATTATAAAGTTGAACCATCTCTTCCGTAGATACATCCTTTTTAATAGTTATCTTGACATTGTTCTCAGCCGCTATTCTAAAAAGTCTCCTTTTAGCTGGACCATCTCCTACTATGAGAACCTCAGGGCGTTTGCGCTCGGGTAATAACCCAACACTTCTAATCACAAAATCGTGAGCCTTTGCGGGGTCTAGTACCCCAACAGACAGAATAAATTTGTCTTTTTCTACATTTGTTGGTTTATATACCTCACTATTAACTCCCAGATAATTTGTGATCGCAAGTTTACCGTAAGTACGCCAAAGTTGTTCTCTTGCAAAATCTGAGTTTGAGAGTATCACGCAAGCATAATTTACACAGTATTTATCAAGTAATTTATCAAAGACCATAAATTTAAGATAGAAAAATCGAAGTTTGTCGTAAAAAGTATTTTTTGTTTTGATTTGCGGCTCATAATATAACCGGGGGTGTTCTTGGCAATAATATACGTTAGGTATTCTCAAGTATGGAAATATAAGTGGGGAATATCTATGGTGATGGACAAAAGCTACATCATAATTTCTATTGATGCCCCTCGCTATTTTCTTTATTTTTCTTAATGCTCTAAGATTGTTAAGGAGGGGAATATAAGTAGTACCGACTAATTTCCACTCAGTAAAATTTGATGAGATTACATCGACCCCCCATCTCTCAAAATCATTTATAAAATCTTCTGAAGCTCCTAGTATATAGACGTCTATTTCATGTCCTCTTTTCTTCAATCCTATCACTTTGTTCAAAAACGCTAGTTCTGCCCCCCTTTTTTGAGTAAGAAAGTTGTGAACCGCTGCTATTTTCACTTTTTATCACCGATTTATTTATCATTGTTAATCTTTTCATAAATGGTTAGGGTTTCTTTTGCGCATCTCTCCCATGTGAACATCTTTGTTCTCTTTAAGCCTTTCTCTCTCATCTCTTGCCTTATTTCATTATTTGTCAAAACCTCATACATAGCATTTTCAAAACCATTGATGTCATTAGGATCCAGCATGATTCCTGCATCACCAACAACCTCTGGTAGAGAGGTTGTATTGGAGGTTATCACTGGGGTGCCGCAAGCCATAGCCTCTAATACAGGTAAACCGAATCCTTCGTATTGGGATGGAAAGACGAGCATATCAGCTATATTGTAAATTTTTGGCATATCATTTTCAACTACATAATCTAGCATTACCACATCGCTTTGTAAACTCATTTCCCTAACAATTTTTTTTATGTTACTTCTTTCCCTAATTAATTGTGAACGACCAACTTTAATCAATTTAACACCATCGAATCTTTTTTTCAGTTGATAGAAAGCCTTGATCAGAACATCAACATTCTTCCTTGGTTGCTCTGAGCCAACATACAGCACATATTTCCCATTTTTCCTTAATCCATATTTTTCAAGAATATTCACATTTTGATCCCAATAGTATTTATTATTGTCAACCCCAGGATATATTACATCGATTTTATCCTCGGGATAACCTAGATATCTTATAATATCCCTTTTAGAATACTCAGAAATCGTGATAATTCTATTTGCTCTCATCATACCTTTAAGAGAGTATAAATATATTCGTTTCAGTATTGATTTTAGATGAGGGTACTCATCTCGCACGTATGGGATTATATCAAAACAGGTAACCACTACATTATCAAATTTAATTTGATTGAGTAAGTATGCAAGTTCTTGTGAGCATATATGGGTGACGCTGTTCTTTCTCCTCCTTAAAAATACTTTATAGGGATAGTAGATATAATCACCGAAACCTGTCCAAATAGGATTTTTAAAAGTAAGTTCATAATCGATAACTCTTCCGTCTATCTTAGATTTGAGTCGCTTATATACTTCACATACCACTCTTTGTCTACCAAAAATTTCCTTTGGTTTTTGACCAATGACAAAATCGATTTTTAACCACTCACCTTTTTGTGTCATAGACATTCATATCCTCCAAGTGTTCCCTCTAAGTTCCCTTCCTCGAATATATCACATCATCCCCAACACTAACAATAATTTCATCCTCTTGCCAAGTTACATTACCTGTAATATTGTTTTGTTGATAACAATTGTAAACGTATTGAAGCTGATTAAGGGTAGGATCATCAGGTGTAATGTTAAAACGAGCAAGGGTTTGTGAGAGATCAACATCTTCTTTCGTAATTGGATAATATGGTCTATCCACATACTCACTATAAAAATAAGAGGGAATTGTTGGAAGAATTGC
>JAUWGG010000249.1 GCA_030606525.1 Methanobacteriota archaeon
AAATGCGTCATATACCATATATTGTTACCGGCATAATCGATGTTACCGAGATAAAAATTCAACCCAAAAAGATTGAGAAGCCAGACACTTTGAAGTGCTACAATGTATATCAAACTAGCTGATAAGATAGGAATCTTTTCGACAATGAAATAAAGAAATACTGCTGCAAAAGTTGCTCCTGTGACAAATCTCAAGGGTTCATATTCCTCATTCCATATATAAGACAGATATTCGTGATAACCTATAAAAATCGATAAGGGTAGAATTAAGGAACAGCCTAATGCATTGACCGCATCGTCTATCGCCAAGAAATGCGGCGTTTGCAGGAACCAGTAAATCCCAAAGCCAAGCCATCCAACTATGCGAAGTAGATGATTCTTTCTTGTTTTGACAGCGTATCCTGCGCCCATTATGATAAGGCTTATGAATAGAAATATATCAAATATGATGTTCATCTAATCTTCACTGAATGAAAAAATCTATTTATAAAGGTTTAGGCATTCTCTTTTCATGTTCAAGGACTTGGGAAAGAATTCTAAATTCAAAGGAACATTATCAAAAGGATGTGAAATATGCGCTCAAGGAAGAAAAATGGTTCTGCTTGTTACTGGCCTGTGCCATTTTAATTGTTTTTACTGTCCCCTTTCCGAGAAGAAAAGAGGGAAGAACGTGGTTTATGCTAATGAAAAATTAGTTGATAATAATGAGGATATTGTCTATGAGGCGAAAAGCATAGATGCTCTTGGTGCAGGCATCACTGGTGGAGAACCATTGAAGGTTGTGGATAGAACATTGGACTATATCACACTTCTAAAAAATGAGTTTGGCGATGATTTTCACATTCATCTTTATACGGCATCGTGCAACAAAGAAGCCTATAATGAGCATATCAAAAAGCTGGCTGATGTCGGGTTAGATGAGATACGTTTTCACCCTCATTCGAATCTATGGAAAAAAATGCATAATTCAAAATGCGATCATATGATTAAAAAAGCGATGAATACTCCAATGGATGTTGGTGTTGAAATTCCCTGTTTGCCAAATTTTGGAATTGAGTTGAAGGGGTTAGTTAAGTACCTTGATGGCATCGGCATTCAATTTTTAAATCTGAATGAATTGGAATTTTCAGAGACCAACTGCGATGAATTGAAGATAAGAGGATATGAAGTTAAAAACGACATATCGAGCGGAGTTAAAGGAAGCGAGGAATTAGCTCTCGAGATTTTAAAGGAAGATGTAGATATTGCTATCCATTATTGTTCATCAAGTTTTAAAGATGCTGTACAGTTAAGAAATCGCATCATGCACAGAGCGAAGAATGTTGCAAAAGAGAGTGATATAATCACTCATGATGGTACACTATTGAAGGGGATAATTGAATGCGGAAAATTGGAAGAGGTAAAAAAGGAATTGATGATAGAATTCGATATTCCTGAGGATCTGATCTTCATCGATGAGGAAAAAAATAGGATTGAAATCGCACCATGGATCTTAGAGGAAATAGCAGATGAAATAAAATATAACTG
>JAUWGG010000060.1 GCA_030606525.1 Methanobacteriota archaeon
AGATAGTAAGGGTGATATCATCTACTTCAGGACCAGTCATTATCGAGATTGAGAGGAATGTTGTTGCACTAGGGCGTGGGATGGCAAAAAGAATCATGGTTATGAGAATTTAGGATATGGTCAGGACCATATCGCTAAAAGATCAAGTTTAAGCAAGAAGAGTGTGCAAAAATTTAAGTATCCCAATTAATATTAGGATACCCGAAATTCGTGAGAGTATTCGAAGGTGATACCATCATGTTGAGTAGAAAAGTTGAGGATTATATGGAGGCGATACTCAATATCGCAGACCAAAAGGGATATGCTAGAACAAAAGATATAGCTAAGGTTCTAAATATTACATCTCCAAGTGTAGTTGAGATGATAAAAAAATTAGATAATATGGGATTTATTAACTATAGGAAATATGAAGGCGTGACCTTAACCACTAGAGGAAGAGAAATAGCAGCTTCTGTAAGAGAGAAGCATGAGATAATTAAAAGTTTTTTAAAAATTATTCAGGTACCAAACGGTATTGCAAATAAAGATGCATGCACTATGGAACATCATTTAGATCCAAAAACCATTGAACAAATCAAAAAGCTGGTTAGTTTTGTTAAAGATGCACCAGAGAATCCGAAATGGCTTGAGCATTTTGAGATTTATTGTAAAACTGGGAAGTATGAATGTAAAAAAGAAGAAGATTGACATCAATTTACATTCCGTGAAAACAAGCAAACATTTTTAGGTATTGATTCAATGTACAGAGAGTGCATAAACACTGTAATTAAAAGCATAAAATATTTGGAGAGTGAAAAATGATGGAAAATCCCAAAATAAATGAAGGAACTGCAAAGAAACGAATTGACAACCAAACAAAAATCTTGAACAATCTGAAAGATGTGAAACATAAAATAATCATATTGAGTGGGAAAGGAGGAGTTGGGAAGAGTACTGTAGCTGCTAATCTAGCATTTTCCCTCGGTTCTCGCGGCGCTCAGGTTGGTTTGATCGACGCTGACATGCATGGACCTAGCATTCCAAAGATGCTTGGGATTGAGAACGAGAGATTAGTTGGAGGAGATGATAACAAGATCATGCCTATCACAACGTCTCCGAACATAAAAGTAGTGTCAATGGCCTTTTTGATAGCGAATAAGGATATGCCTGTAATTTGGCGGGGACCATTGAAAATGCATGCAATAAGACAGTTTTTAGAAGATGTGCAGTGGGGTAGTTTAGATTATTTGATCATTGATCTACCGCCTGGTACTGGTGATGAACCCCTCAGCATAGCTCAGCTTATACCCGATAGCGATGGAGCCATCATTGTTACTACTCCCCAAGATGTTGCTTTGTTGAGCGTTAGAAAATCGATAAACTTCGTTAAAACACTAAAGCTGCCAGTAATAGGTATAATCGAGAATATGAGCGGATTTATTTGTCCCCATTGCAATAAGAAAATAGATATATTCGGAACAGGCGGTGGTCTCAAAGCCTCCCGTGACTTTAACGTACCATTCTTGGGCAAGATCCCTATAGCGCCTGAGATCGTTGAGACGGGTGACTCTGGAAAACCATTTGTATTGGAACATAGAGGATCAAGCTCTACAAAAGCATTTGAGGAGATCGTTGAGAAGATAGAGAAGATTTTAGATAAAAAGTGATTGGGAAAGATTTAAATATTACATCGCATATTGGCAATAACTTTATATACTTCATCGCATATACGTAGTAATAATGCCCTGTGGTAGAAGAAGAGGACGAAGATGGATCACAGCAATTCCAGAGACAACGTACTTTAAACCAGTTGGAATACCACTGCAGCAATTAAATACTGTAACTTTAACTCTGGAGGAATTAGAAGCGCTTCGTCTTGTTGATGCCCAAGGTTTAGATCAGGAACAAGCAGCAAATCAAATGGGTGTATCAAGAAAGACGCTGTGGAATGACCTAATGAGCGCAAGAAAAAAAGTTGCTGAAGCACTCGTAAACGGTTGGGCGATAGAAATACAAGGTGGAAATTATATTGTCAGAGGGCAGTATATGAGATAAAATGAGGTGATGAAAAATGCCGAGAGGATTTGGTAGAGGTAGAGGTAGAGGATTTGGAAGGGGGTTTGGATTAAGAACAGGTAGAGGAATGGGTAATCCATATCCATTCTGTAGATTCTATCCATGGCTTCCAAGAAGATGGTGGATGTATGGGATGAACCCCTATAGAATACAACCATACCCTAATCAAATGCCATATAGAACATATTGAGGATAATAATTAAAAGGAGGTGAAAAAACGATGGGTGGACACGGACATAGACATATGTATTATGCAACTGGTTTACCAGGTTGGATACGATTTGGCTTCAGCCCAGGATGGCGCGGAAGAAGCCCGACAGGATTACCACCAACTGCTCAGTACTTGATGCAAACAGGACAGTTACCGCAGGTCATGTCCTATTTTCAACAGATGCCAGTGCAACAGCAAACATCAGCGCCTTTACAAGCACCGATGCAGGTACCGCAGATAACAAAAGAACAGGAAGTGCAGATGCTTGAAGATCAGGCAAAAATGATAGAGCAGCAACTAGAACAGATAAAGAAAAGACTCGATGAGATCAAAAAAAAGGAATAAGAATAGAAAGGAATCGAAGAATATCTTAAGCCATAAAGAATAATAGGGATTAAAGAATTAGAGTAGACCAAAAAATAAAAGCGTATTAATTAGGAGGAAACAAAATGAAAATTGCAGTAGCAACAACAAAAGGTGGATTGGAAGATGAAGTATCACCGATATTTGGTAGATGCCAGACATATACCATGGTCGAGGTAGATAATAAAAAAATTAAGGATACGAAGGTAATGCAAAATCAGTATGCAGGTGCTGCGGGTGGCGCAGGTATCCAAGCAGCACAACTTGTGATAAGTCAAGGTGCAAAAGCAGTAATTGCTGGTAATTTTGGACCGAATGCATCAATGATTTTCGATCAAAGCGGGGTAGAGATGGTTAGGACGCAGGGGATTAGCGTGAAGGAAGCTGTAACGAAATACTTGAACAAAGAGCTTGCATCAACTCCTACACCAACCCAGCCTATTGGAGCGCCGCAGCCCGGCATTTCCCCAGGGTATAGCCCTGGTATGGGTAGAGGAATGGGTAGAGGTGGAGGTATGGGTCGCGGACGTGGAGGCGGTGGAGGCCGCGGCATGGGACGAGGCATGGGTGCAGGTGGTTCAGATGTATGCACATGCCCGAATTGCAGATATACCGCACCGCATGTGAGAGGTACCCCATGCTTCGCTATAAAATGTCCGCAATGCGGTACACCGATGAGAGGTACTTGGTGCTATTGAGTAAGATTAGAATGCAAATAAGGAGTAGCGCTATTAATATGGAGGGAAAATAATGCCCAATAAAAGATCATTAAAGAAAGGTAGAGTTAGAGTAGCTGTACCCCTTGAAGCGGATGAAGGATTAGATTCCTCGATATCTTCACACATTGGCATGTGTCCTTATTTCTTGATCGCAGATGTTGAGAACAATAAAATTGTTAAATGGGAAACAAAGAAGAACCCTGGCGCTGAGTTAGATAGAAGGATGGGTCTTGAGGCTGTGAGATTCCTCGTAGACGAAGGTGTAAAGGTCGTAATAGCTGTAACACTTGGAGAAGGTCCATTTTGGATGTTGGGCGGGAAATCCATTAAAGCTTATAGAGTTTTAGATGAAAAAGCAAAAAAGATTGCATGGTACGTTGAGAACTATAAGAAATTAGAAGAAATAAAAGAGGTGTGAATACAGCGATAAAAATTGATGATGAGAAATGCAATGGCTGTGGGATTTGTGCAGAGGTATGCCCAAATGATGCGATCATAGTAGATGATGTAGCACGTGTTGTTGAAAATAAATGTATGGAATGCGGTTTGTGTGTAAACAAGTGTCCCAATGGAGCAATCACACTGCATACTGCAATCCAGCTCATTGGAGCGCCGCAACCAGGCATTCCTCAAATGTACAATCCGGGCATAGGTATAAGAAGAGGTGGTAGTATGGATCGCGGACGTCGAAGTGGTGGTCAAGGCATGGGTATGGGGAGAGGTAGAGGTACTGTTGGTTCAGATATATGCACATGTCCAAACTGTGGATATACCGCACCGCATGCAAGAGGTACACCTTGCTCCTCGATGAAATGCCCACAATGTGGTACGCCGATGAGAGGTAGACAGTGCTATTAAGTGAAATAGATTGGCCATATCTCAAAAGCGACCAAAGATTCGATCACATTGGAAGAATGGGAAATAAAAAATAGGAAAAGAGCAATACCAGCTGCATAGGTAGAAAATGCATGAACTTGAAAAACGAGATGATGAAAATTACCAAAGAATGACGATGATATAAACAAAAATTAGAAGAGGTGAATGTATGAGAGTTTGTATACCAACAATGGGTAACCAAGGTTTAGACGAGCAAGTGGGCGAGCATTTTGGTAGAGTGCCCACGTACACGATAGTTGACACAGGGACAGGAGAAGTGGAAGTACATCCTAACACAAGCGAGCATATGGGAGGCGCGGGTTATGCCCCAGAGATCATGGCAAAAGCAAACGTTGACGTAATGATATGCTCAGGATTAGGAAGAAGAGCTATTGGTATGTTTGAAGGGTTCGGAATCATGGTCTATGTAGGTGCTTTTGGGGCTGTGAGAGATGCCGTTCAAATGTGGAAAGATGGTAGGTTACAAGCTGCCACAGATGAAAATGCTTGTCGACAGCACGCATTTAGAAGAAAAGAGCATGGGAGCTAAATGATAATCTCGATCGCAAGCGGAAAAGGCGGTACTGGTAAAACTACTGTGGCGGTGAATTTAGCTCTGAGCTTGGAAAATGTGCAGTTTTTGGATTGTGATGTTGAGGCGCCAAATGCGCATCTGTTTTTGCATCCAAAAATAGAGGAGAAATATCCAATCCGTGTACCAGTTCCTAATATTGACAAAGGAAGATGTGATCACTGCGGGAAGTGCGCAAAATTCTGTGAGTACAATGCAATTGCCGTATTACCTAACGATGTGATGGTTTTCAATGAGCTTTGCCATAGCTGTGGCGGCTGCTTGTTAGTCTGCCCAAAAGAAGCTATAACAGAAATTGATAGAGAAATAGGTATAATAGAAAAAGGTCATGCTGAAGATATCGAGTTCATACATGGGAAATTGAATATTGGAGAACCTATGTCTCCCCCATTAATCGCAAAAGTAAAAGAGAACATTGACGGAAATAAGACCGTGATCATAGATGTTCCTCCTGGTACATCATGTCCAGTGATCGAATCCATATATGGTAGTGATTATTGTATATTGGTCACAGAACCCACACCCTTCGGTCTGCACGATCTTAAGTTGGCTGTTGAGGTACTGAGAACCCTAAAAATACCATTTAGCGTGATAATTAACCAGGAGGGTATAGGTGATGAAAAAGTAGATGAATTTTGCAGGAAAGAAAAAATTCCTATTGCATTGAGTATCCCAACAAGTAGAAAGATAGCAGAGTTGTACTCCAAAGGCATACCATTTAGTAAGGAAATGGATGGATGGAAAGAGAAGTTCGCTGCCTTATATCGTGATATCAGTGCTGCTCATGGAGGAACAAAATGAAACAGCTTGCTGTCATAAGTGGAAAGGGTGGTACTGGCAAAACGATAATTACAGCATCGTTCGCTAGTTTGGCAAAGGATAAGATAACAGTGGATTGTGATGTCGACGCAGCTGATCTGCATTTACTATTACACCCTAAAATAAAAGAAACCATAGAATTCAGGGGTTCAAAATATGCTGTAATGGATGAGAAAAAATGCATAGAATGCGGAAGATGTGAGGAATCATGTCGTTTCAGCGCAATAAAGAATTTAAAGTTCGACCCGATCAAATGTGAGGGATGTGGCGTATGTGTTTATGTGTGCCCCGCTGATGCGATCACGCTTAAAGAAGCGATCTCTGGTTATGCATACATCTCCCAAACAAAATATGGACAGATGTCACATGCGAGATTGAACATTGCAGAGGAAGCTTCCGGAAAACTTATTACATTGATCAGGAACAACGCCAGACGATTGGCGGAAAAAAGCGGATGCGGACTAATATTGATCGATGGACCGCCTGGCATCGGTTGTCCTGTTATTGCATCGCTCAGTGGTGTTGATATGGTGCTAGCAGTTACTGAACCAACTGTATCGGGTATCCATGATTTAGAACGCATTCTAGGTGTTGCTAAACACTTCAAGACTAAATCGTTGGTGTGCATAAATAAATACGACATCAATATTGACATGACAAAAAGAATAGAATCGTACTGTGAAGAGAATGATATAGAAGTTGTTGGAAAAATACCTTATGACCCGATAGTAACAAAGGCGATGGTCGCTGGCAAACCCGTAGTGGAGTTTTCGAATGGAAGAGTGTCAAAAGATATAGAAAAGATGTGGAAGAGAATAGAAGAGATGATATGAAAAGCAATGAGATAAAGAAAAGAAAGGCATTGTCAGACCTCAACAATTGGGTAAAGGAAATGCAGAATTCCATATTATCTGAAGAAAGGGAAATATACTCTGAAAGGGTGATGGAAC
>JAUWGG010000239.1 GCA_030606525.1 Methanobacteriota archaeon
CGAGGAGAAGTGGGTTTATCCTCACAGGTTTTTTCTAGATCTATGCCAATACTGCAAATAAACTCATCAATGAATTCCATATCTTGAGGTAGATGGGTTACAACCGCGTCATACTTATTACCACTGAGTAAAGATTCCACGCCTTCTTTGATCATGCTAATCTCATCAGCGTCCCAATCTCCGCTAACTGGCACGTCATATTGCTGAGCAGGATAGATCAATTCCAACTCCTTGGGAACAACACCAAGGGGAGATGTTACCACAACCTCATGAACAGCATTTGGATTTCCACTTGCCATTATGGCCTTTTTAAACGATAGATGGGATCTTGAAGTTGAATAAGGTTTTTTTGCTGAGCATGGCAGTAATAATAAGATCTTCGCTGAATCTGGTTTTTTGTATCTTGTTTTGATCCTCTCCCTAAATCTTTTGATATCTGGACGATGCAAAGATTCATTTGAACATGCTAACAATCCCCCACCATTAACTGCAAAATATTCTTCTTGAAATTGATAATGTCTATGATCCAATTCTCTGAGCGCGGAAACCATCCAAGGCGAAGACCTGATCCTCATTTCAACCAATTCTCTCAAATTTCCATTTTTAATGTGATTTCTAATCAATCTTATCTCAGAGCGCATGGCATAATAATTATGCTTGAGCAATTGATCAAAATTTTTTATTCCTTCAATACATGCTGGACAATGGCAAGGCAGTTCCTTCATCTTCGCCAAATTAAATCGTCCAGTAGATGTTAAAAAGTAATTCTGTCGAGCTGCTACGATCAATGCAACTCCATCCATCAAATCGATTCCGCAGTAGATCAAAAATG
The DNA here is from genome assembly GCA_030606525.1 of Methanobacteriota archaeon. Taxonomy (GTDB): domain Archaea; phylum Thermoplasmatota; class Thermoplasmata; order JAUWGG01; family JAUWGG01; genus JAUWGG01. The sequence continues at coordinate 833 of JAUWGG010000239.1, forward strand.
CTATATTGTTGGGAAGAGCGATTCCAGGTACATATAATATTTTCTGGTAGCCAATTGCTTTCCTCAAAGTAACGATCGTCTCAATGAATCTCTTTGGGTAATGAAAAAGCTCCGCTGCACTGCCTATAACGTACACTTCTGCTTTTTTATCAATATCAACGGCTTTTAAAATGCTGCTATCGCCATAGATAACGCATATTTTGCCATCGAACGTATTCAAATTGAAGGCATATTTGTTCAATTCATTGCAGCTGAGCGGATAACCTAGAGCAGGGGGAATGACATTCCCTTCCAATGTTTTCTTTGAAAATAAACTGCCAGAATCCACGAGAGAGATTTTTTTGTTTTTTATAGGTGTGCTAGTAAGCAATAATTCAGCATCTTCGGGAGGTTTAATTCTATCAGTTGAGATAAAAAAAACGTTTGGTGTTTCCACTCGCTTATCATCTAAAGACCACCTTCCAATTCGCCCAATCCCGCATCTGGTAAGTACTTCAAACATCTTATCCCCGATAAAATTTAATGCCGAGGACGGGGTTTGAACCCGTGACCTCCGGATTTCTTAGCAAACCCAATATTGGAGTAAAGCGAGCAATTCCCTATGAGTCCGACGCTCCACCAAGCTGAGCCACCTCGGCATGTCGGTATCGAAGTCTTAAATTTTGAAAAAGTGAAATTTGCTACCTTATTTTTCATCTTTTTTCTTAGCAGCAGATTTTACAGATTTCTTCGTTCTTGTGCTTTTCTTCTTTTTCTTCTCTTTCTTAACTGCGATCCCCTTCT
>JAUWGG010000171.1 GCA_030606525.1 Methanobacteriota archaeon
CTCAAATCCTTATTTCTAATATAAGTATATTTCTGTTGTTCTAAGTTTTTGTTTTTACGATGTGGGTAGGGTTAAGCGAAATATCATTCCAAGGCATATAGTCTCCTCCTATTCACTCCATTAAAGCAGTAAGAGGAATGCAATCGCCATGAAGTGGTTAAGACAAGAAATCCGGAGGTATCTATAGAGCCACAGACAAAATATCCAATTTACAAGCCATTTCGTACCTTTTCACACCACCGTCTTCTCATCACATTCCTCTTTTTGAGTTCCCATCTTTCAGCCTTCTAAGGACGCTCGGAACAACAGCAATTCCAAATATGATTAAAATTATCAAGAGCAGTGCATAGATTAATGTAGAAATATCTCCGAGAGTCACAAATATGTCCTCGCTGGTTTGGGTATCCATTAAAGCCATATCATCAATGCTCAATATAGCACTGATAGTATGATCACCACTCTCGGCTATCCATTCGATGTTCTGTATTGCAGTTCCGTTTGCTTCCATATTGATGCCTGTCTTATTCCCAATTTCCTCGTAATCCACATAGAATGATATGGATATGTTATTGACATCAAAAGAGGCATTGTTCACTATGGTAGCGGATATTGTGATCACGTCTCCATCTGCAGGTTCGTCGTTCGAAAATGTGATGTCCGATATGTATATGTCAATCTGCGGTTCCTGCATTTTTTGTGCGCTTGTGAATGGCATTGTTAGGAGAGCAGTGAAAGCTAGAACTGTTACGGTCGTTATCAACAACATCTTCTTGATTTCCTTGTTTTTATTCATGGTTATCACCTCATTTCCTTTCTGTTTGCAAGTCCTATGCTCGTCAAGAAAAAACCAATGGTGTACAACACCATGACATAGATTCCAACATAGAAATCGGGTGAGAAGCCGCCACCAAACCCATTTCCTTCTGGACCATTACCAGGACCAAAACCACCTCTTGATGTTCCTAGCACTTCTGCAATCAGGTTTGCTGAATGGGTTACAAGGAACCAAGGATCCACATCCACTGCCGACAGAACAGTTGATATGATGGGCAATATCATCATTAAGGTAAAAAAGCCGATAAGTGTGGAAGTAATGGTGCGTTTCAAAATACTGCTGAAGAAATATATTATACTTATCACACTAGCAGCATAAAGCAAGGCGATCAAAAACGATTTAGCCAATTCAATCGAAATTCCCCCCATACTATATATCTGCACTATTTCCAACATAGTGATGAGATAGTAAAGTGATACCACTAACCATACACTAACTATTGCAGCAATATACTTTCCAACGAAGATTGATGTGCGTCTTTGCGGTGTTGGGAATAACAGCAGCCCTGTCTTTTTCTCAAATTCACTGGATATTGCATCCCCCGCAAATATTGCCCCGGATATTATTATCAATAAAGTAATGAACCCTAGATTTCCAGATGCAAACTCGTTAGCAGTATCTGCAAAGTCCATATTGAAAAGCAGGGGTACGACATAGAAAATGAGAGGTAATAAAATCGCCAATGCCACAACCATATGAAGCCTTTTCCGTTTCAGATGTTTCCTCAGTTCAAATTTGACGGAAAGGTAAACGTTGATAATATCACCTACAAGATCATCTTTTAACGATGTCATCTATTTCACCCCTCTCGCATCACCCATGATAGAGACATAAAAATCCTCAAGACTCACGCTTTCTGGAGCATATGAAACTATCTCAAAACCAAAAGAAACCAGTTTTGACAGTATTTGAGAACTTGTCTTCGGTTTTCCGTCAAAATCTATTCGAACGATACCGTTCACTACTTTGATGCCATCTATAAACTCAATGCTTTTTATTTTATCAATTTTTTCCTTTGAAAGTGGATTCAAAAACTTCACATCAATACTCTTGATCTTTACTCTATTCTTGATATTTTTAACAGAATCGTATGCAACGATTTTACCATTATCTAAAAATATGACACTATCGCAGATTTCACTGACCTCTTGCAATAGATGAGAACTTAAAAAAACGGTCATATCCTCACTCTGAAATCGTTTTATTAATTCCCTTATGTCCTTTATACCCTCTGGGTCTAAACCAATGACAGGTTCATCAAGTATCAATATCTCAGGATCATGCAAAATCGACTGTGCTATCGCTAGTCTTCGCTGCATCCCTGTACTGAAAGAGCCGATTTTCTTATATTCCCAAGCAGAAAGTTTAACCAAATCTAGAACTTCTTTGATCCTCTGATCTATCTCTTTATTGCTCATTCTATGGACCTTTCCAAAATATGTCAGCACCTCATGTGGTGTAAGATAATCATAAACACCCGGGACTTCAATCAAAGCTCCGACAGATTGAAGTGCTTTCTTGGGGTATTTATTGACATCAACGCCGTTTATATATGCATGTCCAGATGTGGGGTTGAGTAAATTAGTGAGTATTTTTATTGTTGTAGTTTTTCCAGAGCCATTCGGTCCAACATATCCTACGACATCTCCTTTTTTTATCTTTATAGAAGCTCCATCAAGAGCGGTAATATCATGGTTGTATTTTTTCACAAGGTTTTCAATTTGAATCGCATATTCCATTGCTTCCAAGATATATCACCGATACGTATAATGCTCCTCCGAATAAATATGGTTTTTCCAGAATTATACCAACTTTATACCAATTTATTCCCAAGTTATCTTGAAGAGTATTGCCAGAGCGATGCATTCGATTATATTGAGTAAGAAGAAGCCAAAAGGAC
>JAUWGG010000143.1 GCA_030606525.1 Methanobacteriota archaeon
AATTGCCGTACAACTACTAAAAGATCTTTTATCGGTATTTCAATTTTTTACGTTGATTCTTTTTAAGATATCTTTTTAATTCTCCTGTTTATGCAGGATACAAGTATTGTGCAACGGCATTATTATGCATAAGAGAAAATATAGGCTTTCGGAGATACTGACAAAAATAGAAAAAAATAGAAAGTCTTAAGTATATGTATCGCAAATGTAGAGAGCGAGTCTATATGCGAGTCAACTATCAGCACATGGGGATAGCAGGGGCATTGCTGGTGCTGTTGGTCTGTGTTGTGCTCCTGGTCCTGCCGACATTAGCCGATCCGAATGCGGGTGACGATGGCATACTAGCGAATGAAACAGTACAAATTTCAAATGGCATGGCAACGTTTAGCAACCCGAATGTTAAACGTGTAATCCCAGAAATTGAGTTTCAAGACAAAGAAGTGCAAGGGAATGTAAGCGTGTCCATAATAGAGAATAGACCAGAGCTTGGAGTGCCAATTATATTTGATATGGCAGTTGAGTCTTCCGAAGATTCAATGGACACACCACCGATTATTACTTTCCAGGTGCCCGAAGACTGGATAAAGAAGAGGGGTGTTGCAAAAGAGAATGTTATGCTATATTATGAAATGTATAAGAGGTGGGAATTGTTGTCGTCAAACTTTGAGGGTGAAGGAACACAGCCTAAATATGTACAATATGAAGCCAAGTTCACGGATTTTTCATTTTCAAAATCTTACGTATTTATGATACGCGCAGAGCCAAAAGAGACTGCCAATTTTGGGATTAGTAGTTGGATGATTATAGCCATTTTTACGTTTATCGCTATTATATTTACATTTATTATTAAGTTATTCTCCGCCTAACGATGAAAGTAAGCAAAATAGCAGCCATATGCATATTAGTGATAGTATTCAGCTTTAGCGTAGGGGTTAGTCTGCTATCAGCCGCACCGGATATGACAACTGACGAATTTAAGGCGCAAATAAAAGGTAAAATCGATTTCTATTCGTATCCTCGGCTATCAAAAATCAATGGGTGGGCTCGCGATACCAATTTCGTGCAGTATTTTGACGATAATACAAAATATGTGATTTATCTTTATTTAAATGGCGATTTTTCGGTAAGCGATGTGGAATTCCGCCGATATGGATCGTCCGAAGAGGCGATCCCGCATTCGGTTGCTCAGGATGCATTAAAGAAATTAGAATACACCGTGCAAGTACCTACACTAACTGAAATCGTGGTTTCACCACCTGTGGCGACCCTGCATGTAGGTGCCACGGTGGAATTCAAAGCTACCGCGTACAATCAAAATGGTGAAGTGATGGGAGGTGTCACAGTTACATGGTCCAGTACAGATTCATCAGTAGGAACGATAGATGCAAATGGATTATTCACTGCAAAGAAGGTAGGAGAAACCGCAATAGTAGCTAAAAGTGGTGATATAAGAGGGACCGCAAGTGTCATGATACCAGCACCATCATTAAGCAGAATCGACGTCTCACCATCCGTGGCGACTCTGCAGGTAGGTGCCACGGTGGAATTCAAAGCTACCGCGTACGATCAAAATGGCGAAGTGATGAGTGGTGTCACAGTTACATGGTCCAGTACAGATTCATCAGTAGGAAAGATTGATGCAAATGGATTATTCACTGCAGAGAAGGTAGGAGGAACCACAATAGTAGCCGAAAGTGGTGACATAAAAGGGACCGCAAGTGTCATGATACCAGCACTAAGCGCAATCGAAGTCTCACCATCCGCGGCGACCCTGAATGTAGGCGATACGATGGAATTCACAGCCACCGCGTACGATCAAAATCATAAAGAGGTGAGAGGTGTCACAGTTACATGGTCTAGTTCTGAACCATCAGTAGGAACGATTGATGCAAATGGATTATTCACTGCAAAGAAGGTGGGAGAAACCGCAATAGTAGCTAAAAGTGGTGATATGAGAGGGAACGCAAGTGTAAGAGTCACGGAGCCGTATATTCCCACTCCGGCACCATCACTAAGCGCAATCGAAGTCTCACCACCCAACAAGACTCTGAATGTAGGCGATACGATGAAATTCAATGCTACTGCGTATGATCAAAAGGGCGAAGAGATGAGAGGTGTCACAGTTACATGGTCTAGTTCTGAACCATCAGTAGGAACGATTGATGAAAACAACGGATTATTCACTGCAAAGAAGGTAGGAAAAACCACAATAGTAGCTAAAAAAGGTGATAAAGGAGGGACCGCAAGTGTAAGAGTCCGCTACATTCCTACAATAAAAAGCATTACCGATGGTAGTGTATCTTTCAATAAACCCGGCCTAATAATAAAAACAGTGGTATTTCATAATGACGCTGTTTCAGGTAGTGTGACTCTAACCAGATACAACCCTTCCTATCTAATAGACATTGTGGTCCCTGAAGAACTGAGGAATTCCTCTGGAAAAATCATTTTCAGACTATATGAAGAGGACATGAAGACCTGGAGTTCCGATCGGGCTTCCCAAATTTTTTCTACCTTTGATATGATCATAGATCCAACATCAATCTTCTCATCCAATCTATCATCAGGCTTCTCATCGTATGATCTCATAAAAGGAGATGTCAAGTTATTACATGAATCTGGAGGTGGCTGGACAGAGTTGCCAACCAAGCCAACCTATTATACCAACCGTGGTGATAGATATTGGCAATTTGAAGCATATACCCCTAACTTCTCAAGATTTATAGTAAAAATGGAGAAAACACCGGTTACCGGTATATTTTTTGTTGTTTTTATTAGTCTTTTCGTTGTTCTAGCCACTACAATAGCCACTACACTATGGAAAGAGAGATCTAAATACCAAAACGGGAAAAATTTATTTTCAATCGCTATTATTATTATTGCTGTTATTTTTGTTATCATCGGTGTTCCAATTTGGCGATTTTTGTTGATCATGTTGATCATGTTGATCATGTTGATCGTGCTGATCGTTATTCCTTCCTGGAAGTGGCATAAAGAGAAAAAAAGACCGTTGTTTGACTGGGAGGAGGTTCCCGGAGGTGATGAAGGTAAATTTAAAGATTTTTTAAACTCCAATTTTGTCCGAGTAGAAGATAAAGACAAGGTAATAATCCAGAAGGCGGGTGATGACATAGTCATTAAGGATAAGGACACGGACAAAGAGTATGCCGAAGTAAAGATCCTAAATGTTGAACAGGAGAACGATGAAGATGAAATGAAGACTAAAGCAACCATAACCCTAAAAGAAAGCGGTAAATCTTAC
>JAUWGG010000223.1 GCA_030606525.1 Methanobacteriota archaeon
GTTTAGTGGTTGAAAACGAGGTAAAAATATAAATATTAGTACTCATAAATAAGTACTCAATTGTTAAATAGAAGTTATTGTATACGGTTTTAAATCGTCTATGATCATAAACCATTGGTGAAAATATGATTCGTTTTGGACCTGCTGGCATACCGTTATCGTGTAAAGGAAGAACATTGAAGGATGGGATTGAAGATGTACATATCCTTGGTTTAACAGCCATGGAGATACAGCTCGTTCGTGTGAACCTGCTTGAAAGATATGCGGGTGATGAGGAGATAGGACTTACACCAAAAACTCTTCCAGGTGAGATGGTAGTAGAGATCGGCCGCACTGTAGATGATGAAGAGATCTTGATTCCCGATATCAATACCACAATTGAAAAAGGCGATATGTTATATTCATTGGTGAGCGGCGTTGCAAAGGATTATTTTGAGCTGAATGAACTAGGAAAATTGGCCAAGGAACTGGATGTTAAGCTTTCTTTGCACACCCCTTACTATATGGATCTGACTGAGAATGATGAGATCGCTATGAAAAGCATGGACAGTATAAAATGGGGAGGTGTTATCGCAAATGAGATGGATGCTGAAGTTGTCGTTACCCATTTGGGTTTCTATGGAAACCTTACAAAAGGAAATGCGATGAAGCGTATTGAAAAAAATATCCGCATCGTTAATGACTGGTTTTTGGAGGATAATATCAAACCAAAATTGGGACTGGAAACCAGTGGAAGGCAGGAGATCTTCGGTAGTTTGAAGGAGATATTGACCCTGTGCAAAAAGGTAAAAGGCACATTACCTGTCTTGAATTTCTCACATATTCATGCTCGTGAGGGTGGCAGCTTAAAAAAGAAGGAAGATTTTCAAGAAGTATTTGATAAAACTGGAAAGGTCACGAAAGATGGATTTTACACACATTTCTCCGGGGTAGAGCATGAAGGAGGGAATGAGAAGAGGTATACACCCATTAAAAAAGGTGATCTTAGATTTGAGCCTTTAGCGGAATGCATTTTAGAGAATAGTTACGATATCATTACTATCTCCGGTTCCCCTCTTTTAGAGCATGATGCAATGTACATGAAAGTGATCGTCGAAAGAGTTTTAACAAAGAGAGTGGCAAAGGAAATGAGGCAAAAGAAAAAAACGGAGCGTAAGAAATGAACGAAGCGTCTGAATATATTCTAAAGAATGTTGAAAAAATGCTGAAGTTGAATAAAGCTCGCAAGGTAGATGAATTTATTAAATTGATCCTCAAAGGTAATAATATCTTTTTATACGGTGTGGGAAGATCAGGTTTAATCGCGAAGGCTTTTGCTATACGCCTTGTTCAACTGGGTTTAAATGTTTTTTTCATTGGCGATACAACAACACCCATTGTTTCACCTGATGATGTGATCGTAATCATCTCCAATACTGGTGAAACCATGTCTGCCATACAAACAGCGAACATTTCAGGAAGAATGGGCGCTAAGGTCATTGCCATTACCTCAATCAAACACTCCAAATTAGCTCATGCAGCGAATATAGTGATCTGCTTACATCCGAATGATGATGAGAACAGAGAAAGATTAGCTCCTTTAGGAACTCTTTTTGAGGATGCGACCCTTATCTTCTTAGATGGGATCGTCTCCGATCTTATGAAAAAAATGGATGAAAATGAAAGGATAATGAGATCAAGACATGCGATATGGGTTTGAAGGAACTCTTAAGATGTGTAACCTAAAATCAATACAGACCTTTTCTATTCATCATTGTTGATACTTGATTTTTCTGATTTTCTTCTGAAAAAAAACAAAATTTACCAAAAATATTATATATGGAATATTTGATGTTCTTTAAATGAGGGGAGAATATTGGGAGTTGAAAGAGAGTCTCATACGTTTGAGTTTTTGGTAGTTTATCCCTTACATTTCCTAGAAGAAATCATAGATACA
>JAUWGG010000048.1 GCA_030606525.1 Methanobacteriota archaeon
TCAGCTTGAACAGGTGCATGGGATGGCTAAGAAGATCCACTACAAGATCAATAAATATAATGAAAACATCACTTTACGGGATGTCTTGGAAAAAATTCAAGAAATTCAAAATGAGAATCCAGAATTAGATGTATTTTTTGATGGGGATGAATATGCGATATGCAGCAGACCTAAAAAGAAAAAAATAGAGGGCTAAATCAACAGATCTGTATGCTTATATTCTTTTTTGACAAAAAACTCAATAGATAAATACCCCCCCGCATATTTACGAACGTGAAATCTCTCTGTGTCGTCGTACTAAAAAACGATGGTGAGAAGGCAAGGAAAGCGCTAGCGGCACTAGATGTGATAAGGAACGACCTCATTATTGAAAAGGATGAAAAAAGACTTTACATTCCCGTATTTGCAAGTTTAAAGATAGAAGAAAGTTTGAAAGAGTATAAGATCGTTGAGCGCGCTTTTCAAAAAAGAAAAAAGAGAGTGAGAAGTTATAAAGAACTGATCAATTTGCCATCGAAAATAAGGAATTCATTACCATCTTCCTTCGATATCGTTGGCGATATTGCGATCTTGAAGTTAAATAAGGAATTATATGAACATAAAAGGGAAATAGGAGACGCGATTGTAAAAGCGCATAAGAATGTGCATACTGTATTGATGGACAAAGGGGTTGAAGGCTGTTGCAGGTTGAGGGATGTAGATGTTATAGCTGGTGAACGAAAAACTAAAACAGTTCATAAGGAGTATGCTCTTGAATTCAAACTGGATATAGCTGAGGTGTACTTTTCCCCCCGACTCGCTACTGAAAGGCGAATTGTCACTCAACAGGTTAAGGATGGTGAGACGATCATCGATATGTTTTGCGGTGTTGGTCCATTCTCGATAATGATCGCAAAATACAAAAATCCAAAGAAGATATATGCAATAGATATCAATCCCAGCGCCATTGAATATCTTGAGGAGAATATTGAGAAGAACAAAGTTAAGAATGTTGCGAGCATCCAGGGTGATGCAAAAGAGGTTCTTCCTACAATCGAAAAGGCAGATAGAATAATCATGAATTTACCACTTTCATCTATTGATTTTTTTGAGGTCGCTTTAAAGGCAATCGACATACGCAAAGCAGGAATAATTCATTATTATGAGATCCTTGAAGAAGATAAATTAGAAGAGAGAATTCAAGAATTGAATTATAGTGCCAATAAGTTGAATTGTAGTATGAAGACCTTGGCGAGAAGAATGGTTAGAACTTATTCACCCAAACAAAAACATTTTGCCATCGATCTAAGAATTTCAAAAAAGACACATTCGTGATAACAAAAACACATGTGTCAAAAAGGTATATTTAACACCGCAGAACAATATTATAGTGAGGGGGGAAAATGAAAAAGGTAATAGGTGCAATGATTGCATTGCTTGTAGTACTGACGAGCTTTGCAGCAATTGGAAAGGTGCTGGCCGAGGATGCGGATGGAGACGGACTACCGGATGAGTGGGAAATCCAATACTTCGGGCACTTGGACTATGGTGCAAACGATGATCCTGATGCAGACGGGATTGCAAACATAGATGAATACAACACCAACACAGATCCAGCAGACCCACTCAGCAAACCAAGACTGCCTGGAGATGATCAAGTATAATCGGATCAGGCGATAGCAAATAACTCCTCTTCAAGGGAAATATCATCCAATCCTATTTCCCTTACCTCTTTTTTAATCTGGTCGAGAAGAGCGAAATCTTTAATCTTTTTTGATATGACCATGGCACTCTTGAAATGGTCGATCACCTTTTCTTTGCTCTTTCCTTCATAGATTTGCCCAATAACAAAATGGGAATGGGCGAGATCATGCAAGCTATTCAGCGCCTTTAACATCTTTATATTCTTGCGGAAATGCATTTCTGCGATGTCCCATCTTCCTCTAAGTTTGTGAATTAGCCCATAGCTAAGATAAATCATAGCAACCTTCCTCTTTTCTCCAAGTTTCTCAAATATCTTAATGGATGTATCGAGATACACCTCTCCTTTTATTAAATCAGGCTTATCAATGTAGATGTTAGCTGCATTAGTCATTGCATAGGCTAATGTCCTTACGTCACCAAATCGTTTTGCGATATCTATGCCTTCTTCAAAATATTCAAGTGCCTTCGCGTCCTTTTCAAGTGCATAATAACTTGCACCGACACTCACAAATATTTTTGCTAATGAATGTAGATCGCCAACTCCTCCTAAAATCTCGATTGCTTTCTTCTTGCACCCAATCGCTTTATCATATTCTCCTTTCCAATCGTAGATCCATCCTCGACCATACCATGCTCTGCCCAATGCTCTCTTGTTATCAGTCTCTCTTGCAAATCTCATAGCCCGCTCAAAATAATCCATAGCCAAATCATATTCCATCTTTCTTGAGTAGAGCATACCAAGATCGCAATAAACCTCTGCCACATTTTTGTTATCCTCTATCTTTTCAAAAATATTCAGGGCTGATTTAAAATTGTGTAACGCATCATCAAAACGATTCCTTTTCTCGTATATTTGCCCGATTTTTCTATAAGCTCTGGCTGTCGAGAGATCCTCAATGTCCTTAGATAATTGAATTATCCGATGGTAATGCTTTAATGCCTCACTCCATTCACCCAAAATCGTTAAGATGTCCGCCCTAAAAAGAGTTAGTTGAGTTCGTGTACCCCTTTCCATATGTTTTTTCAACAGTACATCCAAAATGTTCGTGAATTCGTCTGAAAAACCTTTTTGTATTATATTATCTCCTTTTTCTACAGCAAGGTTAATAGCATTCTTGTATTCCTTGGCTAATATGAAGTGGTGTTGCGATTCGATGATGTCTTCCTCTCCCCCTCTCCTCAAGTAATACTCAGCTGCTAACTTGTGATATTTTGCTTTCTGTTTTGGCAATAGCCTATTGTAAAAGTATTTTCTTATGATGTCATGAACATCATACATTCCATAGGAAACCTCATAGAGCAAGCAATGATTCACTACTATGTCTATCACATCATAATCGATTCCCTCTTCTAAAAAGAAACCATCCATATACACAGGTCGACGGAAGATCGATGCTATGTTGAGCAACTTTCTTTCATTATCACCAATTCTTGAAAACAATTCCTCATCGATATATTTTTCAATATTCCTTAACATGGGGGCAGTGTCTGCATCGCTTGTATCTACTAATTCTAAGAATAAAGGATGTCCTTGGGTCATTTGATATATCCCCTCAAAAAAGGACTCATCCACCGCTCTTCGTCTCAGCAGTTCCATACTCCCCTCTTCCTCCAGTCCTTTAAGCTCAAGCTCTTTAACTATTTTCTTGACCAATACATCTTTGCGATTGTAAAAGGGTGGAGTTTTACGACCCATAATGACAGCTTTAACTCCATTCAGCCTTTCTAACATCTCCATAAACCAACTTGAAAATTGATGCATATTTCCCTGTGCTTTATGAAAATCGTCGAAAATGAAAAGTGTTTTAACGTTTTCCAGCTCCTCTTCCAATATCAAAAAGACTTCTCCCATATCAATGCTTTCTTTAGCATCGAGGTATGCACTCAATTCTCTCTTCTTCATCTTTTCTAGGAACTTTGCAATATGTGTTAACACGTTCCTTAAAGTACTCCACTCTTGAATGGTATACCATACGATATTTGTTTTTCCTTTCCATTCATTTACTGTTTTAACGATCAATGTGGTCTTCCCGATTCCCGCTATCCCCTTTATTATTAAAACCTTGCATTTATCGGAATCGAACCATCTTGAAATCTCATCCAATTCATTTTTTCTATTGAAGAAGTACCTCAGTTTCGGCATTTTGTCCGTGAGATCCATATATGCTTCTTTCTTGCGAACTTTATCATCGAAGCTTTTTAGATCGAATATACCCTTAGAAACATGCATAGCTACATCCATGAGTTTAGTGTCATAGGGAAGAGCGTCAAGAATATCTCTCAATCTTTCCTCTTTTTTTTTGGATTTGAAATCGACGAAAAGAACTTTTTCTTCTTCGATCTCTTTGTAAATCCTTCTCGCCTCATTTTGACCCTTAGGTGTTAAAAAATACACTTTTCTTTTGCTATTTGCTCCGCTCACCCTCTTCTTCCTTTTTTCTTCAATATACCCTTCTTCCTTCAATGAAAAGAATAGTTTTGAGACGTAAGCCCTATCGGCTTCCACTGCTTGGGATATGCCATTCTGGGTTAATTCCATGGGAAATTCCATTCTCTTAAGAAAATCTGAATACTCATTAAGATGAAGGAAAATTCTATCCCGCTTGGAAATCAGATTCTTCTTTGCATAATATCTATGTTTTCTATTTGTGTTTTTTTTCCGGTCCTGCACAGTACCATATTCTTTTTGCAATACTTATAATTTACTAAAAAACACATGTGTCAAAAATGTTTATATAACGTCTCACGATTTGAGATTTGAGGAGGGATGCTACCGCTATGGGCGCATTAACAGTTTCGAGCGGCATGTACATGGTTAATGAGCATAAACCAGATCATAGTAACAAAGTGTTTAAAGAAAAAATATTCAACGGTTCATATGGTTTGTATATAAGCCGAAGAATTTTAGATGAGAATGAGCAATTGCAAAATACTGCCTATTATCAACTTATCACTACAAAGAAGACAAAGACGTTTCTCAACCCTAAAAAACTGAGAAGAATAACTAAGGTCATTAGTAGTTTTATCAGAGAGAAAAATAAACCTGTTATATTCATAGATGGTATCGAGTATCTAATGTTGATGAACGATTACCCTAAAGTTCTCAGTTTCCTACATAAAGTGAAGGAGATCGCAGAAACTCGAAGCGCTACCTGCATAATTCCTATAGATCTGTCCACTCTTAAAAATAATGAATCAGACAAAATTGAGAAAGAGTTTGAACTTATCAGCTCGAATAAACACTAATTAATTTCACGATGAACTCCTCCCTTCTATTTTTTTTTGACATATCCAATCCACATTCATCCAACTTAACAAAAAACTATATAAATCGATCTACATACCCATTTTGGTTGCGAAAATGAGGAAGTATGATTCCCAGCAAGTGGAACAAAAATGGCAGAAAAGATGGTTCAAATCAGGTATTTTTCAGGCTGAGGTCGATATAAAAAGACCAAAGTTTTACATCATCTTTGCTTATCCCAATGTATCGGGTTATCTCCATATCGGACATATGCGAGGCTATACTTACGCAGATGCTATTGCTAGATACAAGAGAATGCGCGGATTCAACGTATTGTTCCCTATTGGCAGCCATGCTACTGGTAATATTGCGATAAGTTTTGCGAAAAGGATAATAAGAGGTGATAAAGAACAAATTGAATATCTGTTGATGAATGGCTGTCCAAAGGAGACCATTCCTAAATTAAAAGATCCGAAAGAAGTTATAAAATTATTCAACGAAGTGTATATCAACGATTATTGGAAAAGGTTTGGGTTCCTCGCAGACTGGAGAAGATTTACCACTTCTATTAGCTCTGAATACGGCAAGTTCATTGAATGGCAATTTAAAAAATTGAAGAAGAAAGGGCTTTTGATTCAGAATCCATACTACTCGACTTTCTGTCCTCAATGCGGTCCCGTAGCTGTGGATCCTTCTGAGACAGATATATTGAGAGGGGGGAATGCAGAGAAGTTGGAATACATACTACTAAAATTTAAATTCAATGAATGGTACCTAGTAGCAGCTACTTTAAGACCCGAGACAGTCTTTGGGCAAACAAATTTTTGGGTGAACCCGAAAGAAAATTACATTAAAGCCATAGTTAACGGTGAAAAATGGATAATAAGCAGGGAGTGTGCTGAGAAGTTAAGACATCAAAAAGATGATGTAAAGGTTGTAGGAACTGTATCAGGTCAGGAATTGATTGGAAAGTACTGTAAGGCACCAGTAATAGAAAGAGAGATTTTAATTTTGCCTTCGAAGTTTTGTGATGTCAAAGTTGGAACAGGTTTAGTGACCAGTGTACCCTCAGATGCTCCAATAGATTGGATGGCACTGCATGACCTGCAGATGGATGAGGAATTGTGTAGATTGCATGATCTAAATTTAAGTGAGGTAAGAAAGATAAAACCTATTCCTATAATCAAGACCAGGGAATGGGGGGACTTGGCTGCAGTTAAACTCTGTCAAGCGATGGGAATAAATAATCAATTGGACCAGAAGATAGACGAAGCAACGAAGATCATATACAAAGCAGGCTTTCACACAGGCACGATGAATGAAAATTGTGGGGAATATGCTGGTATGAGCGTTGCCGCAGCCAAAGATAAGATCAAAGCTGAGATGATCGGAAACAATGAAGCATGTGTGATGTACGATCTATCGGAAGAGGTCATTTGCAGGTGCGGATCTAAGGTCATAGTCAAAAAGATCCCGGATCAATGGTTTATTGATTATGCTAATCCTTCATTAACCAAGGAATCAATCGATCACGCTCGAACGATGGACATTTACCCGAAGGAATATAAGGATAATTTGCCTGGTGTATTGGAATGGTTTAAGGAAAGGGCATGTGTTAGATTAGGTGATTGGCTGGGAACCAAATTCCCATTTGATAAAAAATGGACGATCGAGCCAATAGCAGATTCCACGTTGTATTCCTCCTTTTATATCATCTCAAAGTACGTGAATTCTGGTGAGATCGGAGAAGAGCAGATGGGTGAAGGTTTTTTCGATTATATTTTCCTGGGAAAAGGTAACGAAGCTGAAGTCTCCCAGAAATATGGTATTGAGCAAGAGCTCTTAAGAAAAATCAGAAATGATTTTGAGTATTGGTATCCTCTTGACATAAATCTAAGTGGGAAAGAGCATATGACAGTCCACTTCCCAGTATTTCTAATGAATCATGTTGCAGTCCTTCCTAAAAAATGTTGGCCCAAGGGCATATTTGTCAATTGGTGGATAACCCATAAGGGGGGGGACAAAATAGCTAAATCAAAAGGAGGGGCTGTACCCATTCCTTATGCTGTAAAGAAATTTAGCGTTGATGGTTTAAGATTGTACTATACTCACATTGCCTCCCCTCATGCAGATGTCGAGTGGAATGAATACGCAGTTCAGAACTACAAGCAAAGGATAGAGCGAACTTTGAAATTGTTTGAAAAATTGGAGGGAGCGGTCGAGAGTAAAATCAAAATGATAGACAGATGGCTTCTCTCCCGCATCAATACCGCATT
>JAUWGG010000040.1 GCA_030606525.1 Methanobacteriota archaeon
GCGGATATTTCTGCATTGATTATGAACCTCTGGTAAGAATCAGGGTGGGCAAGACGTTGCTCCGAAATAAACATCTCACCTTCACCGGTTAGAAGCCAATTGATATCACAATGAGTTATTTTTGATATTGAAACTAAAGTTTTTAAAGACATTTTTCTGTTGTTGTTCTCATAATGATTGTAACTTATTCTGCTAACACCCATTAAATTAGAAAATATTTTCTGTGTCATAAACAGGCTATTTCTCAATAGTTTGAGTCTTTTCCCTACCATACAGGTAACTCCAAGTTACATTTTTAATTTGACAAGTAACACAGCGTTACTTTATCTGACCACAGAATCACCGTTCAAAAATTAGAGCGGTATAGATGTGAGTCAATAAAAATATTGGAGGGCTATATGATACTGAGAGATTATTCACGCGAGGAGATCGAAGCAGCTATAAAAATGAAGGGCTTAAATCACGTGTCCCTGGCTAAGCAATTGAACCGTTCCGTATCGGCAGTGAGCAGGGTTATAAAAGGCGCTCATGTGATCGAATCAAAGAGCCTGAATCATGACATTCTGGAAGCATTAAAGCCGGAGATAGATACAATTCATAAAGCATTTAAAGAAGCAATATAAAATAATCCGGCGTCGCTAAGGCTATGCCGGGACAAGGGAGGAACCATGGAAGTATTAATTATTATCGTTGTGGTATTATTCTTAGCGGTTCTCTGGAATCACTCAAAGGCGAGATACTGGAAACGTAGATCAAAGGAACTTTATAAAACAGCTCTGAAAGAACAGCATGAATTACAAGCAGAAATCGAAGTGCTGAGGACAGGGAGATAACAATGAAAAATTCTATTAGTTTTGAGGAAGCTTATGATGCGGTTATGAAGCATGAAGGCGGGTATGCAAACAATCCTGACGATACAGGCGGAGAAACCTACTGCGGGATCAGCCGCAGGTTCCATCCTGAATGGCCAGGATGGAAATACATTGATAACGTTAAGGAAAATTGGATAAAAAAGATAAAAAGCAACACGAAATTTAAAGGGCTTTCCAAGGATGTAAAAGCTTTCTATAAAATTAACTACTGGGATAAGATCAATTGCGACCTAATAAACGACGTTAAGTTGGTAACCTACATGTTTGATGCGGCGGTAAATTGTGGCACTATAGCGGCTGGCAAGTTCCTACAGAGAACATTGAACGTGCTCAACAATAGGCAGCGTTCATGGAAAGATATCAAGGTGGATGGGTTTATCGGAGCACAGACAATAAGGATGCTGCGAACAGCTTACCTGGGCGGCAAGGCTTCGCTGATTCACACTGCTTTTACCATAATGAGGGGAGCCTATTACATAGATATTATGGAGCGCAGGGAATCTCAAGAGCAGTTCGCTGTAGCCTGGTTGAGCAGGCTGTGGATCAAAATAACTTAAGAGCCTTAACGGGTGCCTCGCAACCACGGGGCACACGCTAAAGTTTAGGGGTTACATGAGTGAAGATATGAAGAAGCCATTACCGGGGATTGGCTCCCGGGATCGTAACCCCCGGGGCGGTCTGGCCACCGCCCCACCCATTATGTTTGAAAGGGGGTTTTGATATGTGGGTGAGTACCAAGGAGGCAGCAAAGCTGCTGGGAAAGAGTATGAGAACGATCCAGAGACAGATAGCCGCAGGCAAGCTGGAAAGCCGTGAGGTTCCCGGCGTGGGTAGGAGTGGGGTAGTCTTTGAAGTTCTCGTTAATAAAAATAAAGTTATTCCTGAGAAAACAAACGACACAGTGACAGTGAGTTTTATGGTCCAGGGAGAATGGAAGGAATTTATATTGCCAAGAGATCATGGAATGATGGAGTCTCTTGAAGCTGATAGAGAGGGAAGATGTAAGAACTGTCAATTAGATGTCACCGGACACCCTTTGATTTATCATAAAAAAAATGAAGGAACCAAATATTGTACTGTAGATTTTCTTAAGTATAAACTTGTAAAACCAGCAGGCAACTATGATTTTAAAATAATTAAAACAATTCCTGAGAAAACTAACGACATCAAGACTAACGACATCAAGACTAACGACATTTCGGCTAAAAATACCCCGACTAACGACATTTTGACAAACGATAGTGTCGTTAGTCCTGTAAGTGATAAAGATAATAAAGACTTAGCCCCGACTAACGACAGACTAACGACACCCACTGTGCAACACCCGAAAACAGTTAAATCAAATAAACAAAAAGAGATGGCTTCGACTAACGACATTGCACAGTGCACTGTGCAACCCACTATGCAAAGTGTCGTTAGTATAGATAACACCTTACAAAACAATGAACTTAAATTCTTTATTACTATGGAAACCACCGTGCAACTTACAAGGTGGGTCAAGAGAACAGTATTTAATAAGATCAATTCAAATAAGATCACTTCCATAAAACAACCCAAAGACGGTGGCGGGTTCCGAACAATGATCGATGTGCGAACGCTTCCATTGGAAGCACAGGAGAAATGGAAGCAGCTTGCGGTCCATGAGAATCCTGATTCCGGCTTAATATCTCTGAGCGAGAACCAGCGGCGTTATGCTTTCGCCATGGAAAGCGCCATGATGGTGTGGCTTCGCTACAGAGACAATGCCAAAGATCATCGCATCCGCAAGCAAGATGCAGATAAAAGATTTGAGAATGATATAAAAACCGGAAAGATATTAACCTCTGAGGTTAACATTTTAAATGGTGTTTCTGTAAAAACGTTATACCGTCACTTGAAAAAGTGGGAGATCAGTGGGCGCAGAACCAGCGTGTTTGCTCCCGACCGGCAAGGACACCGCGGGCGTAAGCCTGTGCAATCGGATATCTTCTATGCGCTTGCGAACACCTGGATTATCACACAACCGGCAACCAAGGCAGCACATTTATACAATCAATTGACCGATGCCATCCTGGCAAAACAACCCAAAACCAAGATTCCATCTTATCCTACCTTCCTTAAATATTATAAGGATGTGAAGGAGCGGCAGGCTCTTGTGATCGCCGGAGTAGAAGGAAAGAAAACTTTAGATAATATAATGCCTTATGTTCCCAGGGATAATGATGCTCTTCCGGGTGAAGTCTGGCAATATGACGGCTACATAATGAAGACGCTGGTTCATAATCCTTGGCTGAAGGACGGATTGATCAAACCGGTGGTGGTTTATTTCTTCGATGTGAGTACGGGTCTTGTCACGGGATGGGCTGTTTCCTTCAGCGAAAGAAGCGATGTGATCGCTGGAGCTTGGCATCATGCCATGACCAGATTCCCGGCGCCGAGAATTTTACAGCCGGACAATCCTGCAGGAATTTATAATGAACAATTATGTGCTAAATATATTGTAGAAAACGAGACAAGGAAGAAATATCTTAAACTGAAACAGCGGGCAATCGAACTGACAATGAGCGGACGCAATGGGATCTTCTTTGATTGTGGATTGGAACGGATCAAGTTCGTGACTCCGGGAAACAGTAAAGGTAAGAAGATCGAACCTGCTCACTTCCACATCTTCCGTGGATTTGAAACGCAACCACGATTCAGAGATGTGTATGTGGGGAAGAGTCCGGACGATAGACCTGAACATCTTAATCGAACCAATAAAGCAATTCTAAATGATAAGAAGCTGAATATTCCCGAATGGGATTGGATGGTTGAAGCGATAGGTAAGCATATCGAGTATTATAATAACAGGAAGAAAAAGAGCCTGCAAAATTTCAGTCCGCAGGAAGCTTACCTGCAAATGGTCGATATAACCAAAAAACTGACTTCCGAAGAATTGAAATATAAAGCTCTGTGGACCGAAGAGAAAACTACCCGGAGCGGTTACATTAAACTATTCGATGATATTCTATATCGTCATGCAGCATTCACGGTAATGAGAAATGTAAAGATAGGATATAACGTAAACGACCTGAGTAAAGTGCGTGTGTTCGGCGCTGACGGCAGGGAAATGAGCACTCCTGCTGTGATGGTTCAAAAGGGATCTTATGTACAGGACGAGGTTTCTGCTGAAGCGATCAAAGCTAATAAGACCTTTAAGAAAAAAGCAATCGCTTTGCAAAAGGAACTACTGGTTACCGATATAAAAAAACTGAATAATAAGCAATTAGTGAAACTGTTGGATCAGGATCTGGATCAAAAGCAAAAGGAACTGATCCAGGAACGGCTGAACGAGATCGAGAAATATCCGGAGTTTGGGAAGATACAGAAAGAGAGCGGGCTTGCAAAGGCAAGCCCCAACGTAGAGGATATTCGGAAAGAGGAACCAATACCTGATCTTTCCCACATCATCGATGCAGACTTTGAGGAAGTGGAAGAGCCGGAAGATGATACCTGGTTGGATGAGATAATAAATAAAGAAGAAGATGAGGGAGAGCGGGCTTGCCAAGGCAAGCCCCGACGAAAAGAAGAGGAAGAAGAAAAGAAAAAATTAGATGAAACGTTAAAACGATTAGGAATAGGAGGTTAGTAGTGAATTCAAAAAGACAGAAAGCAGCACAGGCTAAAAGAGCCAGGAAAGAAAGTCGATTTAATAAAATCGGAAAAAGCAAGTATCAGGAAAAACAAGCAATATTCGGTAAAATTGGAACCAGGAATCCAAGAAGTCCATTTTTTAAAGGAACGAAATAAAAACAAACCCCCTTTAATTCCCCCTTCAAAAGGGGGATCGAAGGCAGGCAGGTAGGAGGTTAGGAGTGAGAACAAAATTAGTTGAAACTAAAAATGTCATTCAGGCAGACAGGGTGATCGGACGTTTAAAATCGAAGGAGAATCCCGGCTTGATCTTAATTTATGGTGAGGCTGGAATGGGTAAAACTTATTATGCGGATATGAGGACTTTTTCACATGGCTGGTGTTACTATCGAATGAGAGCAACCGAAACCGCAAAGAGTTTTCTACAGCAAGTTTATAAGCGATTGAATAAAGTTTATGCAGGCAGTAATGAAGTGCTGCGTGGTTCTACAGCGAAATTGGAAGATGCATGTATCGAGATGTTTCTGAAACTACCTCATCAGGTTTTGGTGATCGATGAAACTAACTTCTGTGCTCAGTTTCGGAAGTGGGAAATCATCGAAGTGATCCGTGATTTCCGTGATACTGCACACGCCAATATTATAATGATAGGTGAATATGATACAAAAAAGGTTTTGGAATCATACAATCCGCATTTCTTCAACCGCTGTGAATTCATTAATTTCAAAACTAATTCTGCCGGTGATGTTGCAACTGTGATGAAAACAAGGAGCGAAGTGGAATTCGATAAAGATGTTTATGGAATGGTCGTAAAAAAATTCAAAGGCAATTTGCGTGAAGTGGAAAATTTTATCCAGGACTGTGAGGTAACAGCAACCGAGAAAAACCTCAGCATAATAACATTAAAGGATCTGGATATATAAATGTTGAATAAAGATAAGATCGAGAATTTTGCATTCAATTGTGATAGACCTTTCAGTATTCAGGAGGCAGCGGATCTGTGTAACGTAAGCCCTAAAAAAGCACAGCTCTTTGTGAAAGAATTAAAAGATGAAGGTAAGATTATATTACAGCGCAAGGTTAGGCAGAAACACTTCTATATATGGAAGGGAAAAACTAAATTGAAGAAATCCCCACGGAAGAACGGGTTTACCGGGGCAAGCCCCAACGAGAAGGGAAATGAGATAGAGCAAATAATTAAAGATAATGGATATACCAGCCTGCGGGATATAGCCCATAAAATCAATTGCAGTTATGAGTTTGTGAGATTAGTAATAGCTAATCGCGGGTTGGTTAGAGTGAATGTGGAAAAAGAATATCGAAAACAAAGGAAGGCAGCAGGGAAAGATCTGCTTAAGATACTTCGAACCGGAAAGAAAGTGATAAAGAAACAACGACAAAGTGTATTTTTGGAGAGCATCAGTGCCTATCCTGCAAGAGTTTAAAGACATCCGCCGGAAGATCATGGCGATATCTGTGAAAAAATACGGATGGGAATACGACCAATTTCACGACCTGATGGAGCAGTGGGGATATGGCAGATCGCTGAAGAAACTGGATTGGCATCATCTTTGTAAACTGCGTAATGAACTGCTTGGAATAAGAGATTATAGCGGCTACGACAAATTCGATAAGGATGGAATGCACATGTGGCATCTTGCTCGCTTAGCCTGGCCTGAAAGAACAATGAATAGGTTGCAGCATTTCTGGATCAAACATTACCATAAGAGCCATTGGAATATTTTGAACACGAAGGAACGCAGGGCAACGAAGAATATGCTGAAGAATTATGCAGGGAAAACTGTTTAATGGAGCAAATCTATGAAGATGAAAAACGAAAATTCATTAAGGAGTTCAACAGCAATTTCAGTAAGACCAAGGAAGTCGGCAGGCTTATTAATGTTTTAAAAATAATTAAGAAAAATAAGGAGGAAAGAGGTATGAAAAGCAAATTAACAAAAGAGCAGGTTGCGGAGATAATTTCTCGTAAGGATATAAAGCCGGCTGTGCTGGCAAAGGAATATGGAGTTACCACTCAAACTATTTATTATCACTTTGAAAGAGCTGGAATCGAATATAAACGCACTCGACCTGCTCGCAAAAAAAGTAAGACTGTAAGAGTTAAGAATAGGGATGAGAATATTCAACCTAAAAAACTTATAGAACCGCAGATTATGAAGCTGTCTGCTGTGAGTGGACAGAAAATCAAGATAACAATCGAGATATATTAAAGAGAATCATGATCATCAAATGGTATGTGAAACTATTGTTAAAGTTGATCCCAGGGAAAGGTTCCATGATAAGCGGACACAGCTATACACGGAAGAAAATCGGGAACTATAACTATTTTATTAGCAAAGCAGTTCAAAAATAAAGGAGGAAATATGTCCAGAGTAGTAATGAAAAGTGAAAAGAAATATTGGATCGATGCTGATGGTGATCCGGTAAAAATGTGTAACATCAGCAAGGAACAAAAGGATGACGACAGGCTGGTGGAGTCTGTGTTTAATTTGGTTGAACGATATCAAGATTATGCCGAAAGGACAAAAACAAGGATCCTGAAGAGGATTGGCAAAACGGAACGCAAAACATTCTATAACTTTGATAAAAGTAAAAAGCTGGAAATCCAGAAAAAGAACCGCGTCGAATTCGATGACAAACTGGAGCTTGCTCATAATAAGATTAAGGAATACATCGAAAAAAAAGGTGCTTCAGAAGAGGTTATGCTGATCGTTTCCAAAGCGTTCAAGAGAACCCGAAAGGGAGACGTGGACCCTGCCCAGATATTCAAGCTGAAGGACCTGATTTTCAAAGACAAATTATGGGAAGAGGCAATGGCTCTGATCGATGCTTCTCAATCTTACATTCCTGTGAAAACCTATTTCAATTTCAGTCATCGAGATAAAGCCGGGGAGTGGATTCGCGATAAACTTAATTTCAGTGCGATATAATTAATGCTGTTTGCCGGACCGGTGGGTTTTTTGGGTTGTCTCCACCTTTTTTTACTGCCGGTTTCGGTGAGCTCAGATCCCGGCTCATCAAGGTGGGTCGAGATGTGAGGTGAATATGAATCAAACCGATAAACGAAAAGTATTTAGAGCAGGATTCATGATCATTAGAAAAATGGATTCTGGAGAAATGAACAATAAAATTTATAACATTGGAATATTCACATACGAAGAAGACGAAGAACTCGATTTTAGCTTTGTTAAATTAGAAGGACCGTTC
>JAUWGG010000066.1 GCA_030606525.1 Methanobacteriota archaeon
CACAAGTCCGTAGCAACTGTGGTTTGTGGTTAAACAGAGAGGAAACTCTCAGTGCTGCAAGCAAAAAAACCTTCTATAACAACCCCGATGTGGACTTACAGACCTGGGTATGTCTGGGCTTAAAACCGTTTAAACTGCCCACAATTCAAAGAGGTGAAAGTGCAAGTCCTCCCACGACTAAAGCCGTGGGTATCCTTGCACGAGTTAGATGAAAAGAGCGAAAATTGAAAACATCGTCGCTTCAGTAAACCTAGCCGAGGAACTCGATCTGAATACTGTTGCAACGATATTGGATGATGTAGAATATGAACCCGAGCAGTTTCCAGGTCTCATATACCGTATAAAAAAGCCAAAAACAGCACTACTGCTCTTCAGAAGTGGAAAGGCCAATTGCACCGGCGGCAAAAGTATAGAGGATGTTAAGGCGTCCATCAATATTGTATTGGACGCGCTTGAGAAGGGAGGTATCCCGGTAAATAAAAACCCAGAGATAGTGATCCAGAACATAGTTGCCGTCTACGATCTTGAAAGTGAAATAAATCTGAATGCAGTAGCGATCGGTCTTGGTTTTGAACAGATAGAATACGAACCTGAGCAGTTTCCAGGATTGGTGTACCGTTTAAAGAAACCGAAAGTGGTTGCTCTATTGTTCGGATCTGGTAAGGTAGTATTGACAGGTGCTAAGCGATCTGAGGACCTAGATCTTGCTGTTAAAAAGCTGAGAGACGAACTGAGCGCATCAGGACTTCTGCATTGATTTTTGTCAAACATACACTTTCAAAAGATGTCCCTCGGCATGTAACAGCTTAGCTCATCGACTGCACTGCACACTCCCTACACTGACCCTTACCGAGGGATTGTTGGATACCGGGGTTGTCCTCGAATCATCCCTTGACATTGCGTCTGCAGGTCATCTAGGGACCCATTATGCGATACCCGCCCCAGCTTTGCACTGCAGATCATTTTCTCACTGCAGCCTTCGAACTAGGGCAATGTATATATTGGAATTGCAAGCTTAAATAATTTTTGTTTTTGGACGACTCTTGCATAGGCACTACCTTAATTTTTGATAAGAATCTTTATACTCGCAAAATGTTATACTTTGTAAAGGTTAAGATGAATGAAGAAAAGATGAAAGGAAAAAGAAGAAAATGGGTTGCGATAGGTCTTCTGCTAATTATTGTAGCGGCTAGCACTGGTGTAGCTGCATGGTGGTATTTTTCCTCAGAATCCGTTAATGGCTTTCTATTTCCTCCACTGATTGAAATGAGGACTGAAAAAATTAGCGATGATTACAGGATGTCTGTATGTTATATTGAAATAAGATCCGAGGATTATCGGGAATGGTTGGAAATAGAGGATATGGTATTTCTTTTAACGAACAATACTGGATACTCTGTACTGGAACTTACATCTATTTTTAATAATAAGAGTCACAAATATAATCTAGACTCGGGGAATCTTATTGATATTCTTAACAATACATCAAGTAATGTCACATATTATGATAATGATTATGATGCTCATATTTCTCTTAATGATACTTTCATAATTAATGGAGACATAGTCGACGAGGCTCTTAAGGAGAGCTGGGGAGTTCGTCTCCTTTTAATTTATAATGGAGACCTTAATGGACGTCTCTCAAAAGAAAAATTCATCTGGTTAGGTTATGGGGAAATTAGATAGTGTTTTGTGAAGTCATCAAATAGCATATATTTATTTGCAGTCGTTATCATCCTTGAACAATCTAAGCATTATATTTATTTAGCACTCTTGCTATGCATAATGTGATGGAAAAAAAGCAAATTATACCGATAATCCGCATCTTAAGTGGGAAAGTGACCGATAGGGATGGTATGAATTTAGCATCGCGCTCAATTGATTTCATTTATGATTTGAAAGAGCGCTATGATGAGATCTGCATTGTTGACGTTGATGGAATGAAAAGGAATAAACCTCAATTGAAGCTCGTGCAAAAGCTGGGTGATGATGCGAATATTTGGTTGGACGGTGGGGTGAGACACACTGAGAATGTTGTTGATTATCTTATTGCTGGCGCTTTAAAAGTTGTTGTTAACTTTCAAAATTTTTCTCTAAATGAGCTGAAGCGAACATGCAGCCTTACCAATAATGTCGCGTTATTCATTGACTATGAGAACATCGTTAAGAACAAAATCAAGCATGCAGAACTAATGGATCTGATCCCATCTATGGAAGGCATAGGCATAGATATACTCATATTTCCTAAAGGATGCAGAGAAGAGATATTCTCCTTGCCGAATCAAAATATGAAAATGTTCATTAGGGATTCAGTTAAAAATGTTAAAGGAATCGACGAGATCGGTATAGAAGAGGTATTGGTGGAGGTTTAGCGATGGACGAATTAAAAAAATGTCTCAGTCATATTTTTATATACGGGAGCAAAAGATTATCAGAAAAGGATTTCATCTTCTTTATTTCGATGGAATTGCGCTGGTTCTCACCAAAAGATGCGAAAAGATTGTTAGATATCGCCCTGGAAAACGAATTATTGTCGTTGGAAGATGGGAAAGTTAAACCAAATTTCAACTACAAAGAAATCGATGTACCAACGGATTACCGCCCCTCAAAGAATATTTTGATTCCATCACCGCCTGAAAAACTTGAAAAAAATATCCTCTCCACGATAGTGGATGAAATCGCTGCTCATACCAGCATTGAAAAGAAGGAGCTATTCTCGATGATAAATAAAAAGAGAGAAAGAATGAACATTGGCATAGAGGTGGCTGCATTGTTGGTTGGAATGGAACTAGGAATCCCCCCCTCAAAATTTATAAATGAAGTAATGGATGTAACGATAGAAAAAGCAAAAGATATGGTTGATAGCTCTTATTCTTCCTCCTCCTCTTCTTCCTCTTCCAATGGTTTGCGGGAACGAAAAATAAAATGGTATTGAGGTTTCATCAAAATCTCAGTTAAAATAAGTACAATGATGAGGACAGATACCATGCAGATCATTTGAGGGTTCACCTCGATCCATCCTTTCTTAATGTTGTAATAGATCCCTACTGCAAAGAACACTATTATCGCGATAACTGCTATGATAATGGCAATGAGGGGTGCATTTTTTATCTTCATTTTTCATCCCCGATCTCAATCAGATCTCCTAATGTGTACACAGATTTCTTTCTCTTCTTTACAACAACAGGTTTTACCTCTTCTGTAAGGGATATCTTCAACGCTTTTTCCAGTTTCACCATTAATTTATTATCAGGTCTCATATCTCCAGTTTCTAGTTTGTTTATCACGCTCTTCTTCTCGTTTATTTTTTTACCTAATACTTCTTGCGTCCAACCCATGGCATTTCTTGCGTTACTGATCCTTCGAGGGTAATCCAAGGCCAATTCCTTAACGTTATTGTCATAGACATTCCTTGTGCGCATCCTCATTTTCCTTCTTTCCAATCTCTGGGAACTTGGAAAAGAGATCTCCTCTTTTTTCTCAGGTTTTGCCTCCTTACCGAACTTCGTACAATCTTCGCACACTTTTAAAAAGGTTCCTTCGATCAATACAGTTTTTGCATAGGGTGTATCTTTACCGCATAATTCACAGATCATTCTTCCCTACCTCTAAAGATAAATTTCAATAGTAAATCATAAATAGGCGAAATAGAATATATAGTTAGCGATGGGTGCAGAATTGAGATTACTGAATATGAATAAATTGGAAGTTGAGGACAATGGATGACGAAGCGAGAATATTTTCCAAGAAGTTAGATGAGAGGATCGACCTTCTCGAGAATAAAAACACCGAATTAGTTGATGAAAAGCGAAGGGCGGAGAGCGAAAAGCGATACATAGAAGGGGAACTGATCCGTCTTCAAAGAGAGATCAGGAGATTGAAAGCAGAATTAGAGAGGTTGAAGTCTCCACCATTGATCATTGGAACGGTCGAAGATATTCTGGTAAATGGCAAGGTGGTAGTAAAAAGCACTACTGGACCGAATTTCATAGTCAATACTTCTGATTATGTATCTAAGGAAACGATCCTTATAGGTTCAAGAGTCGCATTGAACAAACAAACATTGGCTGTTATGGCTGTTCTCCCTTCGTCAGTTGACCCGATGGTCCTGGGGGCAGAGATCATCGAGAAGCCCGAGGTTAGCTACGAAGAGATCGGTGGATTGGAAGATCAATTAAGAGAAATAAAAGAAGCTGTGGAGGATCCCCTACTTAAACCCCAATTGTATAAGAAAGTCGGGATCGAACCTCCTAAAGGGATTTTACTTGTTGGACCACCAGGAACTGGGAAAACCCTGCTTGCCAAAGCGGTCGCTCATCAAACCAATGCCACGTTCATTAGAGTTGTCGGTTCTGAACTAGTACAGAAATACATCGGCGAAGGCGCTCGATTAGTTAGGGAATTATTCGAACTTGCTAGACGAAAATCACCCACGATCGTCTTTATAGATGAGTTGGATTCCATCGCCGCAAAGAGATTGGAGGTTGCCACTTCTGGGGATAGGGAAGTTCAACGTACATTGGTTCAACTGCTCGCGGAATTGGATGGTTTCGACCATCTAGGTGATGTGAAGATCATCGGGGCTACGAACCGACCTGACATCATCGATGAAGCGCTGCTCAGACCCGGTCGATTCGACAGGATCATCGAGATCCCAGTTCCAGTTCTCGAAGCAAGAGCAGAGATATTCCGCATCCACACAAAAAAGATGAACATCACCAAAGATGTGGATATAGAGGAATTAGCTGCAAAATGCGACGGCTCCACAGGTGCGGATATAAAGGCTATATGCACTGAGGCTGGTATGTTCGCAATAAGAGAAAACAGGGAAATAGCTTCACATGAGGATTTCGATAAAGCGATTGAGAAAGTAATGGCTGAAGAACTCTCAAAAGAAAAAGAGATCGGTGCGATGTTCGCTTAGTTATTTGTAATATGGTGGAATTTCATTCTTCAAATTCTTTACCGCATTTACAGCATTTTATTGCTTCATCATTGACAGGTGAGCCGCAAGAAGGACACACATATTGAACATCTTCTACCTCCCCCTGAGCAAAATGCGCTTTGCACTTGGAACATTCTTCATCATGCTCCCCCACCGTTGTTCCGCATAAAGGGCATTCAAAATGTATTTCTTCATCTTTTTCCTCGCTGCTTTCTTGCGCGATATGTATACGTTCATTATTTCTCTCTGGTAATCTATCATCAGTCAATTCTTCTGAGCTCATAAGTGTCCTGCCTATTAAACCATCGAAGCTCTTTATCCCCATATCATAAAGTTTCTCAACTTTTTCTCGATTCATATTCGTTTTTTCCATAAGCTCAGTTATATTCTTCTCTCTATCCTCATCTGTAGTTGAGCGCATGCGATTAATAAAAATTGATGCAACCATATATAAAATATGTGAGGTGAACACCACATTTTACACCAACATACCTAATATGCCTAATATTCAACGTACGCTTATATATATATCAATTCATTTATTTGCTGTTGAAAGAGGGATTTCCTCATAAATCTCAGGTATCTTCGGAATCAGGTGGTTGCTTGAGATCTTTTCCTTTCTTTCTCCTAGACATCACCATAATCACAACTATTACGACAATGATTATTAAAAGGAGTATAACCAACCAATAATCGGAGATGATGAATCCGAGCCACTCTGTTGTAGGTTTTTCAGTTGTAAATGTGTAATAGTGTGTGCTATTATCATCTTTTGCAGTATTTCCAGAAGAATCTGTTGAACTTATCTCAAAATAATATGTTGTATTCGGAGTTAAATCAGTGAGACCAATAGAATGGATTGCAGTCATAGTTGAATCATATTTCGTAGAATTGAAGGACAGATCAGCATTGACAGAATAATTAACCCTGCTGTCGCTGTTCTCATCGGTTACCCAAGTGATTGATACTGAGTTGTCTGTAATATAGGATACATTTATCGAGGAGATAACTGGAGGCATATGTCTTCGCCCTACAGGCTCCATCAGCGGATAATTATCCAGCCCCATGTGTGGAATATTCGTATCCCCGATTCCGTCACCTGCAACTTTTCCACTTGAGCCGTCATCCA
>JAUWGG010000020.1 GCA_030606525.1 Methanobacteriota archaeon
AGATAGGTGATGTTTTGTATAATGCTGTAGTTATCTGTAAAGCATTTTATAAGGTGCATGCACACCTCTACAGTCAACGGTTCTCGAGCATGGTGCAATCCTATGAAGCATACTCCTGGCTCATCTTCATCTATATCTACATTATCAGATATCTTCATAGCCAATATATCTCTGCCTTCGACAGTTGAGCCAATGATGAATTTCTTTGCTATATCGCTGTGATCAACAACGGTCTCATTCATCTCTTCATAAACCTCAATAAAGCTATGATACTCAGGGTCGATCGCCCTTGTGTCATTGTTATTATTTTCTGAATATAGTGTTGCGGGAGGGTTTGATTGACTATAAAAATCACTTATTGGAAGAATGATAAATAATGCTATTGTTAACACAAACACCTTGCATAAAACATCGATTTCTTTCGCGTTCATAAGCCAACTCCTCCTTAATGCTGATACTGAATAGTATCATCATATAAATTGTTATTATGGGTATATGAAGTTATCGTTGCATTTTTAAAGGATAAATCACATTTAGAAGAAAAGCTTTACATTAAGAAGACATTAGAGAAGAGCTAAGAGGGGTCACTATGCAGAGATATGATATCAAGAAAGGACACTTCAAGAACATTGAAGCTGGGAAGTTAAATGAATTGATGAAAGAGATCTTTGGAGAAGTGAAGGAGCATGATGAGAAGATAGAGACGAGCTACTGTGCATTCAATCGTCTTACAGTCTGGACAGAAGGTAAGGAAACATTATTTGTCGACACTGAAATGGATAAGGAAGCGGATGATGCTGCTGCTTTGGATACAATAAGAACTTACAATGAGTTCTTGAAAAGGGCGACGGGTTTCACATCGAAAGAAAGGCGGAAGAGATTGACCAAAAAGGTCAAAGAAGGAAAGTCGCGATCTTAGAAACCAAAATCTGCTGTCTTCGTCGCTCTTCTTTTGCTCTCTAAGAAGCGATATACAGCTGAGTGTTCACTCCCTCTCAAGACCATCTCCAAGGCTCTTTTTGAGGTATCTACCTCCATTAACTTACCTATGATCCCAACAGTATTGCCATAGATCGATACATTTGTACCAGTTAATTCCTCTATTATGCGTCTGGTTTTTCCATCTGTCCCTATCAACCTGCCTCTCATCAGCCTAATGCGCTTCGCACTTTTTCCAACGTAGTCTCTTATATCCATTAACTCGAAATAAACCTCATCATCGAACAGTCTGAATGCTTTCTGTGGAGAAAAACCGCGAGCGATCGCTTTTACCATATCTCTGACCTTAAGCCCTATCACAGGATCTTCTACTTCTGTATCATCGATAGTAACATCTCCTGCATTTGAATCAATAATGAGCTTCACGCTGCTTCGCTCTTCGATCTCGTTCTTTATCGCACCTTTTTCTCCAATAAGAACACCCAATCTCTCCTTAGGAATCTTCACATAGAACATTTTAACCACCAATGATTCTTTTTAACAGATCATCTTCCTTGACCTCAACTCCGCGCTTTCTAAAATATCTAGCGACGTTCTTCACGTCTCTTTTCAGCCAATCCTCAGCTGAGAAGTGTTCCAAAGTTACAGCTTGCGCGACATCGATGATCACTGGTTTATTCTCTTTTACCAATATGTTGTACTCGCTCAAATCACCGTGCACTAATCCAGTTTTATATATCTTCTTCGTATTATTCACAACTTGGCGAAACATCTTCTTAGCATCCTCAACATGAGCATCCTTGAGCATCGGCGAGGGGCTAACGTCATCTCCAATGTATTCCATTACGAGCACATTGTTATGACAGCTAAAGGGTGTTGGAACGCTTACACCTCCTTCGCGCATCCTTTTAAGATTTCTAAACTCTTTGCGCGCCCATGTATGAATCAATTTTCTGTAATTTTTATGCAGCCCTTTAAATCTTGGGTCTCCTATAACATATTTTGAGAGATTCCTGAATGTTGCTGTGGACACCCTGTAGATCTTAATTGCAATGTTGTTCTTCTCAGGTGTAGAACCCTTGAATACATTTCCTTCTTTCCCAGTAGAAATCGGGTAGTCGATAGTATCTATTATGCCGTCGCACATGAGCTTGTATATCGATAAGAGGGCATGTCTGTCAAATACTTCATCATAGGTCTTGCGCTCTTCATCACCTTTATCTTTCTTCCGCAGAGCATCAATCTTTTTCTCCAATAGCTCGTACATCTTATCTTTCGACATTCCATTCACAACATAAAACTAGAATATATCGATGGTTTTGGGTATTATCCCCCTTCTACTCAAATATGAGGATTGGGTCTTTCTATAGCGATAGATTATATCTACTTTTTCAGGTTGGAACTCCCAGGGCCGTATGATGACCAGATCACCTTCCCGGATCCACATCCTCTTTTTTATCTTTCCAGGTATGCGTCCTAATCGGGATTTTCCATCTGCACACATGACTTTGATCCTGGATGCACCGAGCAGCTGGTCTGCAATGGCGAACATTTCCCCTTCCCTTCTTCTGGGTAAACGAACACGCCCGTACTCACCCTCACTTTTATCTTGCTTTCTTCTCAGTTTATCCCCAGCCTATAATCCTTTCGTCTATAATAATAGTTTGGGTTGTGACATCCTCCCACGCATAAATGACGTGGGCTTCCTACTTCTTCGACTGGCTGAGCCGATGGCTGAACTCCAATCTCCGTAGGCGTTTGGTTAGGTTTGGGTGTGCCCCACCCTACCCTCTTGAGAATGTTGAGCGATGCATTTAACTATCACCCCACATTTCGAGCATATTTGTGATGTGCCGTTGGGACTAACGAAATATACATATTTACCAGCTTCTTCCGCTTTGCATGTAGTATATTGCATCATATATTATTTTCAAAGCATATATAGCGTTAGGGGAGAGGTCGGTGAAAGTACTGTTCGCTCTCATCCCACCTCCAAAGAGTGTGGGTTTTCTCGCTCACATTTTGATAAATTTTCACTGCGAAAGTGTTGATCGAATGATCGTAAAATCACAACTTTTTTTATTCAAAGTACACTATTAGGGTGCGCGATGGGATGTAACTAGGTATGATAAGATAATAGCTGTAGCGATATTTATCATTGTATATGTTCTGATGATAAGTGAAAGGGTTCATAGAACTATAGCTGTCATCCTAGGCGCCGTGTTGATGGTCGGTTTCGGTATTCTTGATGGGCATCATGTGGTGGAGTATATTCACTGGGAAGCTTTGGGTTTGATCTTTGGTATGTTCATACTTGTGGCAGCTCTTAGTGAAAGTGGATTTTTTAGGTGGGTTGGATTGGAAACACTTAAGCTTACGAAGTTCAATGTTTTTTACGTATTCATTTTCTTTTGTGTATTAGCTGGTTTTCTTGCAGCTTTCATGGACAGCATCACGGTAATGATATTCATGGCTTCTTTGACGGTTGAGATATGTTTGATTCTCAAGATGCCTCCTATTCCGTTTTTGATTGCCGAGATATGTTCTGCGAATATTGGTGGTAGTGCAACGATGGTGGGTGACCCTCCAAACATCATAATCGGCACATCCTTGAATTTTTCATTTATGGACTTCGTGACACATACTGGACCTATAGCTGTAATGGTGTTTTTGATCAATATTACACTGTTCTACTTTTGGTATAAGAAAATTTTTGTTGGAGGAAAAAAGGATTTGGAGAAGATCTATCATGAGCATAAAGAATTAGAACCGTTCACCGCTATAAAGGATTTAAGATTGATGAGGATATCTCTCGCTGTTTTCGTTTTTACAGTCACGCTGCTCGTCTTGCATCAAATCCTCGATCTGCTCATAGCCTTTGTTGGGATACTTGGTGGAACATTGGTTCTACTATTCGGCGGAAAGAAAATGCCAGGTCTTGTAGAAAAAATTGATTGGCATACTATATTGTTTCTTGCAGGGCTGTTCGTCATGGTCGGCGGTCTAGAACAAGTTGGTATATTATCTGATATCGCTTCTGGAATAGCAAGTGTGTCTAATGGAAATATACTTATAACGGTGACATTGATACTTTGGGTCTCAGCGATATGCTCTTCCGTTTTAGACAATGTGCCGTTTGCAGCTGCGATGGTGCCTGTTCTCAGAAATCTCGAGGCAACTGGTCTCCCACTGCCAGCGATGGCTTGGAGCTTGGCTTTGGGAGCAGATATAGGAGGTAATGCAACGCCTATCGGAGCTTCTGCTAATGTCGTCGGTTTAGCGGTTGCGGAAAAACATGGCATTAAGGTAACATGGAAGGAGTATTGCAAGGTAGCTTATCCAATCATGATCATATGCATTATTGCAATTAACATTCTCATATATTTTCTGGTCAGCAGCGGGATATGGTAAGTTATTTTATCAAAGGTGTAATGTCATCATCTGCGATTATTTTTCAATTCCATTTCTTCTTGTTCTGCACCTTTTCCCTGTACCTCTTTTCCATCTCCATATGCTTTAATCTCTTTTTTTCCGATCGAGCTTTTCTTCTCTCCTCTTTTTCAATCTTTCTTGCCAACGATCTATTTTCTATTGCCTTTTGATTAAATTTCTTCCTTCTCTCTCTTTCCCTCTTATCAAATTCTATTTTTTCATTCTCCAAGTCCCTATGCCATTTCTCCTCTGGCTCAGCTTCTTTTTCTTCCTTCCTTCGCTCACTTGTAAAAACTCCTATGGTCGTTGCAACTACAGTTAAAATAAGAACCATGAACACGATATTTAAAAATTGATAAGCTAGCTCAGGTTCAAACTCTGGGATCGTAAGAAGCATCGATGCCAATACAGCGGATGCCAAACCTCTAGGCATCATCTTCCACAAGATACTTCTGTCTTCTTTTATATCTTTATGTGCGATCGTAGTGAATCCCGACATTATGTATCTGACCATTATGATGCCCACGAATATGAGAACAACAGCCCCCAAAAATAATATCAAAGGATCTAATGTGGTGATTATGCCTGGTAGAGCGCCATTGGGATTTATCTCCAGATCTTGCAAGTGAAGTGTGAATACCATGCCGAGGTAGACGAAGAAAAAGGTTCTTACTAGAAATGACAACTCGGAGTGAAATTGCTTTATCTTGGCATCGAGAACGAAGATCTTCTCTATCTTGAATATTCTCATGAATTCTTCTTTGTTGCTCAAAACTAAACCAAATACAAGGGCGGCGAAAGCTCCGCTCGCACCGATGTACTCGACACCAGCATACAACATGAAAAGCGCTCCTATGGTTATCATGAATGCAAAGGGCTTTCCATATAATTTCGTGAGGATCTCTAACCATATGATGCCGATCATTAATCCCAAGCCGCCAGCTATAAAAAAGGCACCCAACAGATCACCGATAACAGATCCAGTTGCGATGGATGTGCCTTTGATCACCTCTATTAATGATATCGCAACGATGATGCATAGGACATCTGTTAGTACAGATTCCAAGGTCAAAATTATCTTTGTATCTTCTTTTATATTGAGCATGGAAACGAGAGGTATAACGACAGCACCGCTTATCCCACCGATTATGCAGCCAAGCAAAAGACCAGCGAAGATCCCATACCCCAGGAGGTAATATGCTATCAGAGCTGTTGAGACCATCGAGAAACCAAATGTTAGGATGCTGTGAAATGCAGCAATACCTAGTTGATCCATTACCCTCTCAAAATTTAGGTTCAAACCCCCGTCAAAAAGAATGATCACTAGAGCCAGGGAGGCAAAATAGGGGGTTATCTTGCTCAACATATCGTGATTTATGAGCGTGATATTAAAGGTTGCTGCAGCTATCGGCCCGAGCAAAAGACCAATGAAAATAAGAATTGGGATGTCAGAAATCTTCGTTTTCTCGAATAATAGGGAACCTCCAAAACCAACCAAAATAATCGCGCCAATTGATGCAAATGCTAAATAAATATCCAAGGCATCCCTCGCAACCATAATAACTTTTACTTTATTAAGATTTGTGTAAGGGGTCGATCATCCTGTGCTTAGATTGTTACTTGGTGGTGTAACGTTCGCATCCTTCAATCTTGAATGGATCTTGATGGTCATGTCATCTCCGACAATGCTTGATAATATCTTCACATCCTCTTCGATATTGCAGTTCTTGGCTATCACGCTGTCCCTTATCTCGCTTTTCCATCCTATCTTACAATCCTCTAGAATTATGCTGTTCTTAATAGTGGCTGAGCGATCAACGAAAACATTACCGTAGACGCAAGATCTTTCGACGATCGTTCTCTTGCTGATGTAAGCATCATTTCCTATATATGAAGGGCCAATGATCTTTGCACCCTTCTCTATCACAGCGCCCTTCCCAATGATCAACTTCCCCTTCGTTTTTACATTGGGAATATCGAGTTCTCCCCCTTCTCTTCTTACCTCCTCTATGCTCGCTTTAAGAAGATCCCTGGGATTACCTATGTCCACCCATATGCCCTCTATCTTTTTCCCATAGATGGGTATGTTCTTTTCTAGAAGTATGGGGAATACTTGCTTAGAGAAATCGAACATCTCGTTCTCAGGTATATGCTCTAAGACCTCAGGCTCAAGAATGTAAATCCCAGCGTTGATCAAATTGGAGAATATCTCTTCCTTTTTCGGCTTTTCCTTGAACTTTATTATTCGATCATTTTCATCCAAACCAACGATGCCAAATCCAAGAGGGTTCTCTACCTCGGTTAAAGCTATCGTGGCTATAGCACCGCTTTTTTTGTGATATTCATAGAGGCTCTTGATATTCACATCTGCCAGTACGTCACCGCTTGCAACAACGAAAGTATCATCAAGAAAATTAGCAACCTTTTTTACTGCACCAGCCGTTCCAGCAGGCGCCTCTTCAAATGAGTAGAGAATACTTGCATTGTATTGCGATCCATCACCAATTCTTTTGATCAGATAGTCTGACATATAGCCTGTTGTTACAATGATCTCCTTAAAATCAGCATTGACCAGAGAGCGGATAACATAATCTATGCAGGGTTTTCCAGCTATGGGTATCAGCGGCTTCGGTCTTCTTTCCGTCAAAGGCTTTAGCCTCTTCCCAACACCACCCGCTAAAACAACCGCCTTCATGCCCTCACCCGATCTCGATCTTTCCCTTCTTCAACAGCTTTTCTAATGCTTCGTCTGCGACTTTCCTAAGCTTGTCCTCATCATCCAATGCTTTTTTAACAGCCATATTCTGCATCTCAATGACTCTCATAGCTCGCTTCCACTCATCCCTTTTTTCCTTTTTCACGGATAAGATCTTCTTAAGCATTTCTACTGCCCTTTGATGATAATAATCTGCCTGTTCCCTTGACTTCAAAAACGCCTCATGTTTCTTATTCGCTTCATTTATTAGATGCGAGATCTCGTTTACAATCACTATATACTTTTCGTGCACTTTTTGAGATTTGTCAGAAAGCGCTACAACAAGTGCGTGCTCTTCATCCGCTTTTTTAAATAAATTATCGATGGACTCATCAATTTCTTTAACATCAAATAAGATCGATTCTTGTTCCTTGAGCAATTCCTCTAATCTTTTAGCTTCATTAATTTTCTCCCTCAAAGTGGTGAGAAGCTTATTCTCTTCATCTAATGTTAGGGTGGTGGTTTGCTGTTTTATTTCAAGCGTTGAGACATCAGTTCTAAGCGCTCCAATCTCATCTGCCAAGTTGGGACGCATCTTTACCCCCCGCTTCCTTTTATGCTCAATAAGATCCCTCGCTTGTTTCTGGTATTCATTCCTTGAATTCTTATGCCCTCGCATCTCCTCAACGAACTTGTTCCTTTCTTCTTTCAATTCACTCATTTCATCTATCAGGTCTTTCTTCTCCTCATTAAGGGCATTCCTCTCATCCCGATAGACTCTAGCTTCTTCGTTGAATGCATCTCTCTTATCGATGAGGGTCTGATACTTAAGCTCAGCGCTTTCTAGTTCAGTTTTCTTTTTCTTAGGCATATGGATGCACTTTTTTCCCTTTATACATATAATACCTTATCCTAATAAAATCTTTCTAATAACACATCGTAATAACCCAATATTTTTTAATACCTATATCTATTGCCCATCCTCTTAATTTAGGGTGATGACATGACAAAATACAAGATTGCATGGTTGCCAGGTGATGGCATAGGTAATGATGTAATGGATGCTGCCAGAACGGTTCTGGATGTTGTTGATCTGGACGCAGAATACATTCCAGGGGATGTTGGATGGGAGTTTTGGAGAAAGGAAGGCAATCCTTTACCAGAGCGAACCTTAGAACTGCTTAAAAATACTGATTGCTGTTTATTTGGTGCCATTACCTCTAAACCCAGGGATGAAGCAAGGAGAGAATTAGCACCACAGCTTCGAGAAAAAAAATTTGAATATTTCAGCCCGATAGTGAAGATACGTCAGGAATTCAAACTCCATACGAATTTAAGACCATGCAAGGCCTTTGAAGGAAACCCTCTAAATTATAAGGATAATATCGATCTGGTGGTGTTTAGAGAGAACACAGAGGGTCTGTACTCTGGAGTGGAGTTCCATCCTTTGCCGAAAGAGGTGATGTCTGCCCTGCTTCACCATCCAAAGATGCACAGGTTTAGGGAAGTACCTTTAGAGGACATTGCTCTTTCCTGCAGGATATTCACTCGTCAAGGGTGTCAAAAAATCGTTAAACAAGCGTTCGAGTACGCTGAGAAAAAGAATAAAAGTAATGTTACGGTAATTGAAAAACCAAATGTGCTCAGGGAAACTAGCGGTTTAATGATCCGCGAAGCCAGGAAAATCTCAGAAGAATATCCAAACATAGAGTTGTGGGAAACGAATGTAGATGCGATGTGCATGTGGCTTATAAAGAATCCTCATGATTATGGAATACTCGTGACATCCAATATGTTCGGTGATATCATCTCTGATCTGAGCGCTCAATTGGTGGGTGGATTAGGGTTCGCATCCAGCGCCAATATCGGAGATGATTACGCGCTCTTTGAACCAACCCATGGCTCAGCACCAAAGTATGCTGGTATGTACAAGGTGAATCCCACAGCCATGCTTTTGGCAACTAAGCTGATGATAGAATATCTAGGGGAAGAAGAAATTGCCAATAGATTAGAAAAGGCGATCGCGCAGGTGATAAAAGAAGGGAAAGTAAGAACATATGATTTGGGTGGCAACAATACAACATTAGATGTTGCTAATGAAGTAGCGAAAAAGTTAAAGGAGATGTAGATCAAGCAATATGAAATTTATCCAATCAATTATTGAGAATCCAGATGAAGTAGGGAAACTAAAAGAAAATCAGATTTCAAATTATCTTTTTCGAGTATTGGATTTACTGGATAAGTTGAATGAACCAAGCTTGATTGAATTGAATAGCAGAGATGAAGTGATATTTGTTGGTGATACGCATGGAGACTTTGAAACAACTAAAACCATCGTGCAACAAAAATTTCTTTCCAATCCAAACAATAAAAAACTCGTCTTTTTAGGGGATTATATCGATTGCACTCCACCTAATGTTAAATATGGTTCAATAAAAAATATCACCTATTTATTCTTACTAAAACTCTCGTTCCCAAATCAAATATATCTATTGAAGGGAAATCATGAATCAATTGGGACGATGCCCTGCCATCCATATGAATTTGAGGATGATCTGCAAAGAAGGTTCGGCACTAAAACAAGATTACATCCCATTTATCTAAGATTATTCGCCAAACTGCCGCTTATGATCAAAACGAAAAATGGAATCTATGCAGCGCATGGAGGCATACTCAAAGGTGCAAATCTAAATGAGTTAAGAAATGTGGATAGGAATGATAAACAGGTTTTAAGCTCGATAGTTTGGAGCGATCCGATAGATTATGGACCTCGCAGAGGTGGAATCCCTCGTGGCGATAGCTTTTCCTCATCTGAGCTATCAATCTTCTTAAAGAACATCGGCGCAAAGGTAATGATCAGAGGACACGATTACAACACTTTAGGTTATTCGATCTATAACAACAAATGCTTAACGATCTTCAGCTCGCGCCTTTATATGAATAAAGGCAACGGAGGAGTATTGATCGCCAAAAGCAAGTTGGATAAGAAGATAAAC
>JAUWGG010000209.1 GCA_030606525.1 Methanobacteriota archaeon
CAAACCTTCATTGCTATCCCTTCATACTCCACAGCAATGCCAAGATCATGATGACAAATGCGCTGATATAAAGAAAAGTTAATTGTCTCTTCTTCTTTGCCATTTTCGCTTTCCAATCCTCTTCACAGTCATCAGAACAAAATTCTTTCTTGAATGAAATTGCCTTCTCACATTCTCTACAGTGCTTATGTTGAACGATCTTTTCTGCCATCTTTGATCACAAGCATATTATCCACTTCTCCTTTTTTAAAGGTTTGCTTCAAAAACGATATAAGGCAAAAAGTAATACCATTGGTGCGCGATCAACACAGGTCAACAATACAAGCAAGAAGTGAGGCAAAATGGAAGTAAAACCCCTTAATATAGATGATTACAATGAAGTTATCCAGCTCTGGAAAAGAGCAGGGTTGGATCATAGACCAAAAGGCAGGGACAGTAAAGCAGCTATCTCACAACAAATTAAAATGAATCCTGATCTCTTCTTAGGTGCGTTTGAAAATGAAAAACTGATAGGTGTAATGATCGGCAGTTTCGATGGAAGAAAAGGCTGGATAAATCGCTTGGCTGTTGATCCAATGTACAGGGGACAAGGCATAGCTAAGCACTTGATCGAGGTCATCGAGCTTGCATTAAGAAAAAGAGGTGCAAGGATAATATGCACCCTCATCGAAGATTGGAATAAAGATTCAATGCATCTATTTGAGAAGTGCAGATACATTAAGCACGATTCAATTATTTATTTCAGTAAAAGAGAGAGTGATGAGATTTGATAAATTTCTATCCTATGTCTTTCAGCAATAGAACATCTTTAGACTTAACTTTTCCAGCGAAGTCAGAATCCGCTGTTATATACTTACATCTATGTTTTCGCGCTATTGCCAAATAAACCGAATCGTATATGGTAGCATTATAATCCATCGCAATGTTCAGTGCAGATTCCATTATCTCTTTGTCAGGATACTCGAAATCGATGCCTATTAAGTACAAGTCGTGTACAACGCTAACTTTTTCTTCCTTGGAAAATACATTGCTGAATTTAACGGCGTTTATTACTTCGTAGAACAGGAGGTCAGGTACGATTATTCCATATATATCACTGAAAAAATCATCTCTCAGTTTGTTTGCAATGTCTGATTGCCGCTCATCACAAAACCACTTTACGATCACGGACGCATCGAGAACTAATGTTTCCTTCGCCATTTAATTACCTCTGCTGATAATGAGATACCTGATCCTTTTGTTTTGTTCCTTAACTTATCCATTCGCCCTCTTGCTTTTTGTCTTCGGAGCTCAAGAAGTTTTTTATTTACAGCCTCTCTAAGATACTCAGACCAGTTTAGGGGATAAGCGTTCATTTCGGCTTTAATATCTTCTTCTATCCTAAATGTAACTGTTTCTGTCATATTACATCATCGTAATACATATATGTAATACACGAATATAATACTATTGATTGCATTATTATAGCAATTAAAGGTGAAAACGCTTATAGAAAACTTTTTCCCAATATAGCTCATTCGCTAAGCGGTGAGAAAATGTATCTTGATGAATTGACCATGGATGAATTTAAGGAAAAAGTGAATGAGGACAGCATTGCGATCCTTCCAATAGGAGCTGTGGAGGAACACGGCGCTCATCTTCCATTGTGCACCGATTCCATTCAGCCGGAATACATAGCGGAGAAAGTAGCAAAACTTGTAAATGCCTTGATTGCCCCGCCGATTAGGTATGGTCACTGCTCATCAACTAGAAATTTCCCAGGCACTTTGTCATTATCTTTTGACACTATTCGCTATTTGATCTATGATATCCTCTCAGAACTGATCAGACAGGGATTTAGGAAGATCGTTGTATTGTCTGGACATGCAGGGAGAGCGCATATGACCGCCTTGCGACTTGCCGCAAAGGAGATCATTGACGAGCATGATGTGAAACTTTTGGTACTCTCTGATTATGAGATCGCTTACACTGTTCTCGATGAAGAGCTCATGAAGAACGATGGGCATTCAGGTCTAATAGAAACCGCTCGAATGCTTGCTATACGTGAAGATCTGGTAAAAGATAAAGATAAGAGAAAAGCTGCGCATC
>JAUWGG010000178.1 GCA_030606525.1 Methanobacteriota archaeon
TGAGGAAAGCTGTTGCTTTGGGTGTTGATCCGATAAAAGCAATAAAAATGGTGAGCATCGTTCCCTCCATGCATTACGGTCTTGATGTTGGCGCCATCATCCCGCAAAAAAAAGCCGATCTAGTTGAGGTTGACGATCTAAAAGATTTCGATGTAAAAAGGGTCTTCATTGACGGGGTGCTTGCAGCAAGGAACAAAAATGCATTGTTCTCAGTTACGCCAAAGAAGATTAGAAAGGGTTTTGCGCTTAAAGAAATAACATCAGAGGATCTCATCATCTATTCCAAAGAAGGGAAAAAAGCAAAGGTAAAGGTAATCGATGTTATTGAAGATCAGATTATTACAAAGGCATCTTCTGCGATCTTGGAGGTTGTGGATAAAAAGATCCTATCATCCATTGATAAAGATGTATTGAAGATAGCAGTTGTGGAGCGGTATGGTCATGGTAACATAGGAAAAGGGTTCATACACGGTTTTTCATTGAGGGAAGGGGCAATTGCTTCCAGCGTAGCGCATGATTCCCACAATATAGTTGTCGTTGGAACTGATGATGAATATATGGCTAAAGCTGTTAACATTGTCGCTCAAGAAGGAGGGTTAGTTGTGGTGAATGAAAAAGAAATTACAAAAGTTGAATTGCCAATTGCAGGTTTGATGAGCGCGGAAAAAGTAGAAGTAGTTTATAAAAAATTAAAAGAAGTGCATAAGCATGCGAATGCGCTAGGATGCGCGCTTGAATCGCCATTCATGACCCTATCCTTCATGGCATTGTTGGTCATTCCTGAGCTTAAGCTCAGTGATAAAGGATTGTTCGATTCGAAAAGATTTAGACTCGTTGAAGTTATAGAGGAGATAATATGTTAAAGAAATTGAGAGAATCCCTAAAAGATTGCCCGATCGTTAAGTTTGGTGAGTACCAGTATTTTGTCCATCCCATCACGGACGGCATTCCACAAGGCGACCCGGAACTGTTGGAGGAAGTGGTGGAGGAGATGATGAGGATAGGAAATTTGGAATGTGATAAGATCGTTACAGCAGAAGCCATGGGTTTTCCGATAGCTGTTGCCTTGTCTCTAAAAACCAAGATACCATATACGTTCATTAGAAAAAGGAGTTATGGTCTAGTGGGGGAAGTGAGTGTTCAGCAAATTACCGGTTATTCAAAATCGAAGATGTTCATAAACAACATAAATAAGAACGATAGAATAGTTTTTGTTGATGACGTGATCAGTACTGGTGGCACATTAAAAGCTGTAATTAAAGCACTGCAAAGCATCGGTGTAGTGATTGTTGATATAATCATCGTTTTCGAAAAGGTTGGTATAAAAGAGAAGTTGGAAAAGGAATTGGGTATAAAAATTAAGACACTGTTAAAGGTGGAAGTGGTTGATGGCAAAGTGGAGATAAGATGATCTGTCGCTTGGAATGCAGTAAAATTGTTTTGACACTCCACGAGATATGTTTATGATTTGAAACAGTCGTGCAATCTTGTCAATTGGAAACGATGTCGTTCAGATACCTCAACAAAATAAATTATATACTCAAATGCACATTAGGCTGAAAGAAGGGAATGGGTAAATTCGATGAACATTGATTGCTATAGATTGGAAATTGAACAAGTCTTTAAAAAATTAAACACAACAGAAAATGGTTTAAGTCATGAGGAAGCTGTCAGAAGATTGAAAAGATATGGCAAAAATGAAATCGTAAGAGAGAGAAGGTCCGCGCCGTTAATACTATTTTTTCGGCAATTTTGGAGTCCGTTAATTGCTGTTTTAATGATCGTGTTTGCATTATCACTGGTGTTAGGTCATAATCTAGATGCATATATCATTTTTGTTGTGGTGATGGTTAATGCAGTTATCGGTTTTTATCAGGAATATAAAAGTGAGAAGGCGGTTGAAGCGCTTAAACGCATGGCAGCGCCAAAAGCAGAGGTCATTCGTGACAAACAGTTGATGAAACTTGATCCGAAAAACCTGGTTCCCGGCGATATTATCGTATTGGAAATGGGCGATCGCGTTCCTGCAGATGCACGTTTAATCGAATCGGTGTATTTGAAGACTCAGGAAGCATCTTTAACAGGTGAGTCGTCTTCCTTCGAAAAGGTCACTGCTGCCATCGATAAACCTGTTAGTATAGGCGATAGAATCAATATGGTATACACAAGTACTACTGTAACCTACGGTCATGGTAAAGGGGTCGTA
Organism: Methanobacteriota archaeon; assembly: GCA_030606525.1. GTDB lineage: Archaea > Thermoplasmatota > Thermoplasmata > JAUWGG01 > JAUWGG01 > JAUWGG01. Next base: position 2,207 of record JAUWGG010000178.1, read on the forward strand.
ACTTCTACAGGTATGAGCACTGAGATCGGAAAAATAGCTAATCGTATTCGGGAAGTTAAACGCGATCCCACACCGCTCCAACATGAAATTAAAAGATTGACATACCATTTATGCATATTTGCAATCGGTATTGCTATTGCAATAATATTTATTGGACTTTTACGTGGAATTGGACTTGGCGAGATTTTTATGTTCAGTATATGTTCTGCACTCTCGTGTATGCCTGAAGGATTGCCAGCAGCGTTATCGATTACACTGGCAGTAGGCGTACAGCGCATGGCTAAACGTAATGCGATAGTACGAAAACTTGCAGCTGTAGAAACGTTAGGATGTGCCACAATTATTTGTACCGATAAAACAGGCACACTTACTCAAAACAAAATGACCGCTG
>JAUWGG010000088.1 GCA_030606525.1 Methanobacteriota archaeon
GAGTGTGACAGGCGGAAGGTCATTATGGTCAACAGAAAATTCAGGATTTGAACCTATACCTGCGGAGTTGCAGAAGGATATTGTAACGGCAATAAGAAAAAGGAAGGGATTGAAGCCAGAACCTTTCGATGCTTCGCATTATGCCTCTCAGTAAAATATTTATATAGCTACATGTATTTGTGTGCAACCATAAAATCATGGGAAAGGGATGCGCAATGTATAATTTGCATTGTTTCCTACTTTATGGAGGGTATAAAATGAAAAAAGTAATAACTATAGTTCTGGTGATGGGATTGGTGAGCGTGGGACTTCTAGCGGTAATGCCGAATGCGAGCGCAAGTTTTCGTGATATTGAGTTGACGCCTGGTAAGTACACGGAAACTTATATTTATGTCCCTGGTGAAGAGATAGAATACACGATACGTATACGGTATGAAGATGTTAATGAGACCTATGATGTGGTAATGGAAAAGGGCAGCTGGCCTTACGATCATGTTGCTGACTTAGAGGACAATGTGACTGTTAGAGCGGAGGGGGAATTGACCTTAACCTACACCCTGCCATCACTTACAGCTGATGGTTATTATAGGATTTCTGTATACGGACCAGCAAAAATAAATCCTTGGACTGGTGGTGATGATAATCGGTATGGATCAGGCTATTTCAGTGTACAATTGTACGAATTTTCCATATGGACGGATAGAGAGGCATATATTCCAGAGGACAGGGTTACTGTTTATTGGAACGCATATTACCTACAGAACCATTCACAAGTTGAGGATGGTGTGGGAATCCTTCGAGTATACAAATCCTCAGAGCTCGTAACCGAACATTCATTCCTAATGTCCTCAGGCAGTTACCAGTTCGACCTGGTTACCGCAGACCCGACCCTTAACTACTGGATTGAAGGATGGTTCAATGATACTGCAACCACCCCCAGACGACATGAGTATTATTATTGCGACTTTGATGTTGGACCTCTTGGAGGAAGAATAGAGAGTGATAGCAACGAGTATGCTCCTGGTGGCGTGGTTGTTGTTGATGCCTATGCCTGGGTGGATGAAAATGATGATGAAGATTGGGATTGGTGGGAAGAACCTGAGCCTAGCGTATCGGTTGCTGTAACCGTATGGTGGAACGATACAGGTACTTGGCAGAAGACAGTTCATGAGGCAAGTTTAACAACGGATGTCAATGGACATGCTGCCTATATTTTCCAATTAGAGGAAGGTATACCTGATGACACTGAGTATGAGATCAGGGCAAATATCACAAAGGGACTCGATAGAGTGATAAGCAAATGGTCCTTTACTGTAAAAGAGGAAGCAGTAGTAGCACCCCCGGGAATGACCATGGAACTCGAGTTCGATAAAGACGAATATTATACAGGGGATACTGTTTCGCTTGTAGCTAAAGTAACGACCTCGGGAGTTAACCCACCAATAACCTATCTCTACAAGGTCTATGACTACGGTGATTGGCGTCTACTGATCGTAGAAACTAAAACCACAAACGCATTCACATACGCCATCCCAAACGACTATGAGGGTACGCTATACTTCTTGGTGACAGCAGACAATGGTGAAGGGAATGAGACAACCGAGGCTAAAACGTTTTACATTGAGTATGGTTCCCTCAATGTAGACGCTGATAGAGAATACGACGTTGGAGATACCGTAACGATTGTCTACGAGCTAACGAGCACAGTTATGACAGACCCGAGTTATTTCTACAAGGTGTACGATGATACTGGCAATGCGATTGAAGAAGGGGTCACGATAGACGGATCATTTACATATACTGTCCCCTCGGATTATGATGCTCTCTCTAATCATTACAGATTTGAAGTACACGCTCTTCAAGATGGAAGAGAAGTAGCAAGCAGTGATACAGCCTATAAAATATCCGGTTTCATTCTAGGATTAACATTTGATAAAACAAGTTATGGATCAGGCGACACCATGATCATCCACTACACAATAACCCCCAGAGGGGACGAAGAACTGCCATCGACTTTCCATCTTACTTTTGGGATTTCAGGATTTCCAATAGACGAAAAAATAACTCGCGATGCTGAGGGAACAGTTACCTACAACATCCCTGCGGAAGCAAGTTATGGGGATTATTTGTTCTCAATGAGTGATTGGAGCATTGGTGCTTATTCAGTCGGAGTTATCACGATCGAAAAAGCTCCGAACCCGCTAGCTTCTCCAATAGGAGGCATACCAGTATTCTCTTATATCCTGCTTGCATTGGTAATAATAGCTCTATTACTCGGACTTAGAGGCATTCCTAGAGTATCGAGAGCAGTTCCTTTCAAGCCTAAAGCTGAAGAAAAAATAGAAGAAATTGAAAAGGAAGAGGAGGAAGCAGGCGTCTCACAGTTGTCCGTGCCATGCAAATCTTGCGGTGCAACTATTGAAATAACCACATCAAAACGACCGATCGAGATAATGTGTCCCTCATGTGGTGAAACCCAAATTCTCAAGTGAACGAGCAGATAGCAAATATTATATGTTCGTATTCCATTGCCGATTAAGTGATTATTATGCCTTCAAAGAGTAGCGCTAAGAGTAAGGAAAAAACGGAAGACTGGTTCGAAAAACTCGATGCAGAACTAGAGAAGAAATATGAAGCAGTAGTGGAAGATATGGACTAAGTTCAATAAGATCAATGTCCATTTCTCGATGGAGCCCAGTTACAGCATTTTTGCACAATTCGAGGATTACCCGTATGGAGCTTGGAAGTTCAAAGAAGGTTTTGATCTCTCGAAGATAAATACCGTACAACTCATCGACAGAACTCACGACCAAGGGAGAGTGGGTGATTCTTTGAAAGCATGGTACTACTACGTTGACGATGTACCCCATCTCAGGGTAGTTCTTGAATTCTGTGAGGGGGAGCGTTACTATAAATACTCTGGTTGGAAAAGAACATTTACCCAGCATTTGCTTTATGATGTCCCATTGAACAAAGCAAAAATAGAAAAAATACACGATATTTTCAGTGATGTGATCAAGACATGGTATGAATCACATCTCAGACGAGACAGAGATTTCCTCATCAAGCATCTCAAAAAGAACTACGAGCGGGGAGAGACCTTCACTCAGTAACCAACAATTCTATTCCAGCATTTTTTCTTCAATGTGTTAGTGCATAACTTCAAAACTCAAGCAGTATTCAGACCCGGATTCTTCCAAATTCTCATTTAGCCATAGGATATAGCCCTCCGCTATTCCGCCTATTGGTTCATTATTTCCATCTGTTGAATAGGACACAGGTTCCACGCCTTCTGACCAGGTGATATTAACTTTATCCAAATAACCCGATTGTTTCCATGGATCGTTGATCGTTAATCTGAAGGTATCATTGATCTTGATCAGGTTCGATATGTTGGTTCCATCTATCTCTAAAAGGCATAACCTTCCATTTAAATAATTCATACCTGCGGCCCATATCTCGCTATCTAAATAAATGACCTTTATCTCCGCATTAGAAGTGTTCAACATCTTCTCTACAATCGAGGTGCTAATTTTCTTATAATAATCCCAATGTGGTCTTTTTTCAAAGGACCTCCATATCTCATATTCCAACGGGGATCTATGATCGATCAATCCTTTCGTTTCTACTTCCACATCAATAGTTAAATTTGAGTTTATCGTGACCTTTATATTAGCAATTAGAATATCGATGTAGTGCTGCTCAGCTTCAACTGGCGGTTGTGCGATCATGAGACCATGAGCTGATGAAGGAGTAAGACCAAAGGCGCAAAGCCATGTAGGCATCACTAAAAGGAAGGTAAAGATAATTACAGCTATTGGCTTGAAATCAATTGACTTGTGCACTTCTGCTGTTCTTTTAAATTTCATGGAGATGATCAGTCCTAGAGCAATGATGATTATGCTGCTGATCCCGACAAAAAACAGCATGTAGATCAATTCTTGAGGTGAAACGAGGAAGGTGGCAGCTGCACCCAAAAACACAACAACAAATAGCGGAGTTAACCAAAAGATTATCAATGAATAGAAAGCATCTCTTTTTGAATCTATATGGAGGTACCCATCAGCGAAAGAGAGAAAACGTTTTGATATGAGATAAATGAAGAACAATGTCAAAGAAATACCAATTATAAAAAAGATTGATGGCGATATTTTAGTGAGCCGGGAAATCTCACAAAAATCTCCTCCAAATAAAGCACCCAGACCTAGATACAGGGAGGAATGGACCAACAGCGCTTCTGAAAGTAGAAGAGCAAAAAAAGGTGCTAGAAATCCTTTTAGCTTGGGAATTGCGAGGAGTATGATCAGACCAAAGACGATCTGCATGATTATGCCTGCGGCGTATATCAGCACCATCGACCATAACTCGGAACTTGAGAAATGGAGAACTGCAAAACCGCTAAATGGTGAGATATAGACCGCATAAAAGCTGCCACCAAGCAGATAGGCGAACAATCCATGACCCAGTATCTCATGAATCGCTATCCCCACAAATCGTGCTGTAACACAACCAAGTACAACTAAGAAGGCAAAGGTCAATTTGCCTTGAAAAGTGTGCAGATTCAAATGATATTCCTTTTTATTCATCCGTTGGGAATTAACCCTCATGACATACTCCCACCCATAAATGGATGTGGGCTTCCTGATTCATCCACCAGACTCGGTCTCCTCTTGCGAGGGTTACGGAGGTCTTGATGTCCAAAGGCGTGTATTCGGGCGTGCCCCGCCCTATGAAAGGTGACATAGTTTAGTCTGGATATATAGCTTTCTATGGGGTCGGTGAAAGTGCTCGCTC
>JAUWGG010000112.1 GCA_030606525.1 Methanobacteriota archaeon
AGCACGGGTCTCAACCGCGCTTTCACAATTTTCTTATAGAAATTCTCATTAAATGCTTTTACATCGATGTTCATCGCATCCAGATAGGGACTTATTTCCTTCAATGGTTCTTCAGATATGAATCCGTTCGTCACATACACACTATACAACCCATTTCTCTTTGCAATTTTTGAACCGTCGAGTGTGAATTCGTACCATATCGTTGGTTCGTTGTAGGTCCATGCAACGCCTTTGCATCTATACTTCTTCGCGAGATTCACAATATCTTCTAATTTCACATGTTGAAGGTGTGCATCTTCAATGCTTGCCTGTGAAATCGTATAGTTCTGACAATATGGACATCTGAAGTTGCAGCCGATCGTTCCGAAGGAAAGAGCATTCGTACCTGGTTGGAAATGATAGAGTGGTTTTTTTTCGATAGGGTCAGGTATGACAGATGAAGCTAGACCGTATATGAGGGACTGCAATTTGCCATTGCGGTTCTCTCTTACACCGCATATCCCTCTTTTTCCCTGAGGTATAATGCAATTATGAGAGCACAATCTGCATCTTATCTTATCCTCTTCTTTTTCCCAGAACATCGCTTCTTTCATACTTCACCTCGAAAATGCTCATATCCTTTATTTTCTAATGCTTCCATACCTTTAGATGTAATTAAAACATTTTCCTTTTTTTTCGTAACCAGACCAATTGGTGTCAACGAAGTGCCAACGTTTTTAACAGCTTCTATTGCTTCTTTTATCCTTTCTCTCTTTATTGTAAGAAGGAGTTCATAATCCCCACCATGATACAATATCATTTCTTTTAATTCATCTTCATTGGTTGAAATATCGTTTACTTCTTTTGCGATGGGTATCTTTTCCAAATCGATCTCAAAGCCAACATCATTGCGCTTACCGAGCTGATATATCGAAGATGCCAAACCATCAGAAATGTCCATACAACAATTCACACTTGATGTTTTTGCTAAAACCTGTGCTTCTATTACCCTTGGAAATACTCGAAGTAATGAATGAATCGTTTTTTTAGACTCGGTCTTTCGTTCTAATGCATAATAAGCGCTTCCTCCTCGCCCCAATTTTCCGGTTACGGCAATTACATCTCCTACTTTCGCACCTTCTCTCCTCATTATTTCTTCTTTTCCAACGACTCCGAAAGCTGTCCCGCATAGAGTTAATTGTTCGTGTTCTTTCGTATCTCCGCCGATCACAGATATTCCAAATTCCGAAGCGCAGTCCTTCATTCCCTCAGCTAGTTCCTTTAGAAAATTAACGGACAAAATTTTTGGCAATCCGAGCGCAACCACTATCCCTAATGGTCTTCCACCCATTGCTGCTATATCGCTCAAATTGATTGCTATAATGTGCCAACCAATATCCTTCGGGCTTGCACCTCTAGGTATATGGGTTTTCTCGGCAATGACATCTGTCGTGACCAACAGATAACGCTCACCTAAATCGAGAGCAGCGCAGTCATCACCTATTCCAATGGTATCCTTGAAAAGGTGTTCAGTATCGAGGATATTGGCTATGATTTCTATCGCTTCTCTCTCTCCAATATCTTTTAATTTCAAATCGATCGTTAACAAATAACTTCGTTGTTATTAATAAGTTTTGCAACTTCAATCGCAAAATTTTAAATGTGATTAAACTTATTCCCTCAACGATGCGGGTGTGGTGTAGCCTGGTATCACCTAAGCTTGCCAACTGTGCTTCCATCAGAAGTGCTGGGTGGATAGCTTATGACTCGGGTTCAAATCCCGGCTCCCGCATTTGATTTTTATTGACATGACTTGCTTTTCAAGCGCGGTTTGCATTTCTCCATTACTCGCCAATCAACACTATCATATCCCCAACTTTGATAGCTTCCACTTCTCTACCATGAACGGTCAATGCTTTCTCAACTTGAACATGGTCCTTTGTAATTGTCACTTCGCTTCCATCCTTTAATCGAATTTGAAGACCGTTGGTTTCAACAGCTTTAACTATCTTATCTAGCTCCATACTCTTTAATCTCTCAACGATCTCATTTGCTTTATTTTTGAAAATGGGTCCGATCTCAGCATAAATCGGTTTTATCCTCACTACCTTCTCCTCTATGTCTTTCTGCTTTACCATCAAAAATTCTTTAGCTCTAACGGTCTTTGCAATATCCTCCTCGCATCCAGTAATATCTTCCTTGCCTATTATCTCCATAACAGCTATCTCTCTACTCAATGGTATGCCCTTCTCAGATTTCCAGTTCCTTACAGCGCTTATCAAATTCTTTACAATTTCTCCTTTTTTCTCTATTTTCTTGTCCCTCAAAACGGGCTTTGGCCATGGTGATATGTGTACGCTTTTGTCCTTCTCAGATGATCTGAAGTATTCCTGGTAAATCTCCTCACTTAGATGCGGCAGGAATGGTGCGAATAACTTCGCAATACCTAGACCAATGATATACAAGGTATGTTGAGCAATTTCGTCCCCTTTCCCGATTCTGTACTTAACCATCTCGATATAATGATCTGCTAGTTCGTGCCATAGGAAGAACTCTATCTCCTTCATCGCCTTGTCGAATTGAAAAACTTCCATGTATTCGGTAGCATTTTCTACAACTGTGCTGTATTTCGATAGGATCCATTTGTCTATAGGGTTAAGCTTCTTCTCATCGAAAATCACTTTTTTCCCTTTTGGCAGGGCATTACCGATGTATTTCTCTACATTCCAAAGCTTTGTACAGAGCCTTCCTCCTCTTTTCACATCCTGATAACGGAATTGGTTGTCGATGCCGAGAGCACATGTCGCAGCATAATAACGGATCGGATCTGCACCATATTCATCCAGAATGGGAAGTGGATCGATGACATTACCGAGGGATGCGTGCATTGGAGTGCCATCTGGTGAAAGAATGAAACCGCCCATCATTATATTTTCCCAAGGTTTTTCACCAAGCAGGTGGTATTCTCGAACTATGGTGTAAAAAGCCCATGTTCTTATGATATCGTGAGACTGCGGTCTTAGTGACATTGGGTACAGCCTTTTAAATTTCTCTTCATCCCTCATCCAAAATGTGTTGTATAAAGGTGTTATGCTTGAGTCCATCCATGTATCAAAAACATCCTCGCATCCTTTCAGCTTTCCACCGCATTTAGAGCATTTCTTAAGTGGTGGAAGCGCAATAGTAGGATCGATATAACACTGCTCCTCCTCTGCTAGAATGACATCACCGCAATCCACACATTCCCAAAGGGGTATTGATGTGGCGAAGTATCTTTGCCTGGATATTACCCAGTCCCAACTGAGGGAATTCACCCATTCCTGAAGACGGATCTTCATGAACTCAGGAAACCAATTGATCTCATCAGAGATCCTCAAAACCTCTTCTTTGAAATCTAAAACGTTAAGAAACCATTGTGGCATTTGCAGGAATTCTATGGGAGTACGGCACCGCCAACAACCGCCTACGCTTTGCGCTAATTCTTCTTGCTTGACCAATATTCCTTCATTTCCCATATCCTCGATTATTGCTTTCCTTGCCTCTTCTATTTTCAATCCTTCGTATTTACCGCATATCTCTGTCATCCTTCCCTCTTCATCTATTCCCATCTCAATATTCAAGTTATACCTAGTGACCCATTCCAAATCATCCTTATCACCGATCGTGCAGATCATCATTATACCTGTTCCAAAGTCTAGCGCAACGCTCTCATCCTCAACCACCTTGACCTCTTTACCAAATATGGGAGTTATCAATTTCTTCCCTACCAATTCATTTACCCTTGGGTCTTCCGGATTGATAGCGATCAATTGACATGTGGGAAGTAATTCCGGTCGAGTTGTTGCTATGATCACTTCCCCTTTACCTTTAATTTTAAATTTAATGTAATTCAATTTCGTCTTTCTTTCTTTATATTCAACCTCAGCATCAGCTAAAGCAGTCATACACCTTGGACACCAATTTACTGGGCGCTCTCCCTTGTAAATCAAACCCTTCTTAAACATTTTTATAAAGGAAATTTGTGTCAATCGGCGATAATATTCTGCATCTGTCTGATAATAGATACTGGCATCCATCGATTCTCCCAAAATCTTGAATTGGTGTTTCATCTCACCTATATTCTTTTTTGCGAAGGCGCTACAAAGCTTTATGAATTCATGCCTTTCGATATCTTTTCTTGTTAACCCCAATTCCCTTTCAACTCGCTCTTCTATTGGTATGCCGTTC
>JAUWGG010000091.1 GCA_030606525.1 Methanobacteriota archaeon
CTATCGTTACATCGCTGCTGCAGAACTTTGGTGTTGCTGCAGATGGTCCAGTAAGCCCGGCAAATACATTATGGTTCAATGATAGTTTACCAACGTACGCTTTTGATGTTGATCTTGCAAAAAACCTTCTAGAAAATGCAGGTATAACAGATACTGATGACGACGGGTGGAGAGAATTACCAACATTGGGCGATAATAAATTTGATATATTAACACCACCTGCTGATTATGATCCGATAAGGAGCGCAGCTGGTTTAATGATCGCTCAGCAGATGCAGGCAGCTGGGATAAATGCTGTGTCAAAGCCAACAGCCTTCGCCCAGATTTGTGACGCCGTCGATGCCAGAGCATTCGATATGTACATTCTTGGGTGGAACATAGGTGGACTTGATCCAGACTACTTGTATGATTTCTTCTACTCAGGGAATGCTCTAGCAGGAATAAATTATCCTGGCTACAACAATCCAGAGTATGATGAATTAATATTGGCTTCGAGAGCTGAGATGAACGAGACAAAACGAGTCGAGTTAATAAAAGAGTGTCAAGGTCTTCTTGTAGAGGATTTACCGTACGATGTGCTGTATTACAGACAGCACATCGAGGCATACAGAGCAGACAGATTCACCAATTGGACGCTGTACGCGGGATCGATCTTTAAGTATTGGTCTATCATAACCATAAAAGCACCCTCAAAACTGTATCTGAGAGCATCGATAGACGTTGCATCCGCAGTCGCATCCGATGGAACAGAAACGGTCACTGTCACTGTAAGAGATCAAGATCTTAGTCCCGTAGAAGGTGCAACTGTTATCTTCTCGTCTGTAACTGAAGGGACGATTTCACCTGAAACAGGAACAACAGACGCGAATGGACAATTTATCGCCACGTTCACAGCACCTCATATAGAAACAGGCGAAGATGATATCACGGTTGTAATCACCCTTCAAAGTGCCACCAAAGAGGGTTATGATGCTGCGCCATCTGTACCAACCCAAATTGTAGTGAAGCCAGCTGGCGCTCAATTCTTAGCAGTGAAAGCTACACCTTTGACAGATATTGTACTTTCTGAAGGTGTTACAACAATAGATATAAAGGTGACAGATCAAGATAAGAATCCAGTCGATGGTGCAACTGTAACGCTTACTGTCGATCCAAGTACAGGGACTGTAAGTCCATCCAGCGGTACAACGGTGAACGGCGCCATTCCAACAGCGACATTCACAGCACCTAAGGTCACAGTAGACACACCTTTCCATATTACTATAACAGCAACCAAAACAGGTTATGACAGTGAACCTAAGGAAATAACGATAGACGTCCTCAAGCCAACTGCGATCGTTAGACCCGGCATACCAGCGCTAGGAATAATGCCGCTCATTGCTTCAATAGCTTTGGCAGGGATCACCTATGGTGTGATAAGAAGACGCCGCAAATAACCCTTTTTTCTTTTTATTTTTAATTTTTTATTCTTTTTCTAAGCAAAGATTATATTTTAGAGTTTGGATTACCCTAAGATGCGCGTTGCTATCACAGGTACACCTGGTACAGGGAAGAAAACCGTTTCTCGACTTCTCATTTCCAAAGGATACGAGGTTTTGGGAATAAACGAGATTGCAACAACACACGATTTCATTTTAGGATATGAGGGGAAAACGAAGATCGTGGACATAGATAAACTCAACACCTTTATTCAGGATCTCATTCTAAAAAAAGAGAAGGGCATTACTTTCATCAAAGGACATCTCTCGCATCTTCTTGATGTGGATCTAGTGATTGTTTTGCGATGTGAGCCAAAGGAGCTGCGCAGGAGATTGAAGCAAAGAGGTTATAATGAAGAGAAGATACAGGAGAATGTGGAATCCGAGGTCATAGATGTGATCACCGTTGAGGCCGCAGAATCTTATCAAAGAGTTTATGAGATAGATACAAGCAGCAAAAGACCAAATAAGGCAGTGGAAGTGATACTCAAGATCCTAAACAATGAAGGTGAGGGATATAAAGCTGGCGGGATCGATTGGAGTGAAGAGGTAATGGAATGGTACTAGATAGGTATAGGAACATAGCTGACAAATTCCTCCTTCCCATTGCAAATCATATGCTTAATGCAAATCCGAATATTGTTAGCGGTATAGCATTATCTTTTGCATTGGCAGCAGGTATTGCCTTTTATGTGAGCTATATGGCACATTGGCTTTTGATCTTAGCTGTTTTGTTCACATTCTTAAATGCATTGTTCGATGCCCTTGACGGAAAAATAGCCAGACTTACTGCGAAATCTTCAGCGAAGGGAGATTTTTTAGATCATGTGCTTGATCGATATGCTGATATATTCATTTTGGGTGGGATAGCATTGAGCCCATACTGCAACCAATTGATAGGTATGATCGCTGTCCTTGGCGTGCTCTTGCTTAGTTATATGGGAACGCAGGCACAAGCTGTTGGGTGCAAAAGGGAATACGGCGGGATTTTAGGAAGAGCAGACAGGCTCATTCTCCTCATCATCGTACCAATAGTGCAATTTATATTTTTAGCCTTCATACCGGATGGAAAAATTGGTGTTTACAATATGAGATTCACAATTCTCGAATATATGATGATATGGTTCGCGATAGCTGGTAACATCACTGCGATACAGCGCATATTTTCCACATGGAAAAAACTAAACTCATGATTTCTTTTTTCTTCCTTTTATCCTCTTCCTTCCTTTTAATCTATAATAAGTAAGGGGGTGCTTCATCCACTCTTTATTGCATAGTTCATCTGCCCCTATGCAGAGATTATAGCTTTTCATTGTGCTGCACTCAGGAGGGGTATATTCCGTCCCAGAGATTCCACCAGTAATATGCTCTATTTGATACCTTGTCTTGCTCTCATCAAAATCTGGTGATGTTGAGAATATCTTTATTATGTCCTCAGGAGATAAATTAACAGCATTAAGGAACGATGTCAGAGCAAATCTACCGCTGTGAGATATGTTTTCACCATTTTGTGCCATGGATAACAAATGCTTCATGCACGGCGGCAATCGTGTTATTCTAATCTTGCCTATGTCAGTCGACTCGAATTTATGTTTTTTCTTCTTGATCTCTTCTTCTATCTCTATGACAGATTGCTTAAAAGCTCTGATGATATCGTCGTTGATCGGTAAAGGTAATTCATCTTCAATTCGTTTTTGAATGGCTTGTTGAACGATTCGAATGAGCTTCCTTTTATTCAAGATCACATAACCGCTGTCAAGCTCTTGATTGATCAATTTCCATTCTCTGCTTCTGAGTTGAGCAGTATTTTGTAAAAAATCAGAGAAATGAATTTTCACTCCGTCCTCATACTTATTCACCCCGATATTGAACTGCTCAGCAAGATGTAAGATAAAATCTAAGTTCTCATTTTGCAAGCGATGATTTGCTTTCACTGCCTCTGCTAGAGCATACCTTCTGATAAGATATGGATCACCTACACAAGAAACCAAAATCCTTGCTATCGGGTAAGATAAGATCTCTTTTAAACAGGTGATTTCCGTCCCCATCTCATGATCTGTTATTACCCCCGCTTCTATCGCTTCCAAAACCCTTCTTTTTCCTATGATCCTGCATTCTTCAAAAGCCAAACCATTTATGAGCTCTTCCAAAGAAATGTTCTTCTCTTCAATGTACTCCGAAGATTCACGTAAGAAGGGATACATAGCAAGTCGTTTCGCGTTCATTGTAACCTTTAATAAGGTAGGAGGATAAAAGGTTTTTTTACACATTTGATCAAATATTTAGATGAGATATCCTCATAACCTTTTATTAGCAATCCCCTCAAAAGCTTGCCCGATCAAGGTAAGACCAAAAATTAAGAGTGTTAAAAGAATTCCTGGCGGTAATATCCACCACCAAGAACCAAGGGCATTCGCATGCTGCACATAATACAGCATCATTCCCCACCCTATGGTCTTTGGATCTCCCATGCCAAAGAATTCTAGATAAGCTATGGTTAAGATTGAGATAGGTGCAATGAACTTGATATACGAGATTCCTCGGACGTAAATCTGTGGTAAGATCTCATAAAAAAGTATAGAAAGATCATTTACTCCTTTTTCTTTTAACTCTTCAATGGGCATCTTTTCTTTCATCATCGAGACCTCAACACTGATCAGCCTAGCTACTATCGCCCAAGTGAAAAGAGGTATTATGTATAGAGGTAATGAGAAATTTGCTGAAGCGCCAACAATGATCAATATAATAAGAAGGAACGGCAGACTTAGAGATATATTTGCCAATAGCATTATGAAGAAATTAATCCATTTTTGGTAATATCCAGCTATCATCCCCAAGATCGTACCGATGAGAATGGAAAGAACGATGATCGAGAACCCAACAAAGACATATTTTTGTGAAGCCCATATCAATTGGCTGAAGATATCCCGACCTTGAGTATCTGTTCCTAATAGATAGGTATTACCAGAGGTAGAAGAATATGTCCCAGGAGGAAGAGGTGCGATATACCTGCCGAAAGCACAATAGGAATACACTTTACCTTCAGTTGTACCAACCCATACTGAAGGATAGAGATGTGTAGAATTTAAATTTTTATCCATCCACACAACTGTTTTGCTCTTAATAACACCATCTAAAGCACACTGCCACTCGATCTCACCATTTTGAT
>JAUWGG010000189.1 GCA_030606525.1 Methanobacteriota archaeon
GTCTATGTTGCAGAGATTGCGATTATCGCCGTAGAGCTCGGGTTTAGTAAACGCCTCACATACTATTGGATGGTCGGCTTCATAATAATGGTGATTGGAATTGTGCTGGTAAACTGGGGCACCATTATATACACCCATCTGGAAACTATTCCAGTTGAAGGTGGTGGCGAAGTAACAAAAATGGTAATCGAGCCTGCCTTCGTAGCGTTTCTTATCATTATTCTGTTCGGTTTGGTGATGTGCCTGGTCACCGCTATGCTTATCATTAGAAGATATATGGAAGAGATCAGGTTATTCAGAAAAGCAGAAGATAAAAAATCAACTGCGGAAGTGGTAAAAAGCGATGTCATAGCGAGAAGAGGGCGAGTGCAAGGTGATTCCAAAACGATAAAAGATGTCAAGGATGAGTCAGAAGAGTATATAAAAAGGCATGAAGAAATAAAGTCGAGGTGGTGACAAAGATATGAATAGGATAATTATAGGTGTCGGCGGTGTCGGTGGTGGTCTCGTAAACGAAATCTCACGCCGCATTAGAGAAAAATCCATGCCAAAGGAAATGGAGGATAAGGAGTTCATTGTCTTTGACTCTTACGATGATGACCTGAAAAAGCTGAAACATATAAAGGATGAGTTTAAGATCAAATTAACCGTAACAGAGCGTTCGGTCATGAAACACTGCGCACCCTTCCTGAAGGATGATTACTACCGCGCGGATGGTGCAGGGGCAGGATTCCAGCGGATATATGGAAGGGCATTATACTTGTGCAACAAGAGTAGAATTATCGGGGCTGTCGAGACTGCTGCGAGAGAACTCAACACACGCACACGAACCAACGATTTCATGATTATAATCGTGAACGCCTTTGGTGGAGGAACTGGCTCCAGTATGCCAATGGAACTGGCAATGGATACACGAGCTGTGATAAACAAGAATTCTGGTAAAGACCCGATAATAATAGGGATAGGTATCCTGCCTGCAGAGGACGAAGCAGGGGAACACCGCGCAAATGCGTTCGGAGCAATGAAGGAGCTCCATTACATTCTTTCAAAGACGGAATATAATGAAATTGGGGGTAAAAACTATTCTAACCCCTATCTCATGTATCTCCTTCTTGGAAGACAGGGAGAAGGTGTAACACGGGATAAGGAGATAAGAGAAGCTTTGTCACACGTATTGATAGATCTGGGCTTTGTGCCCGTGGAAGAGTTAAGACCCGAGAAGAAATGGCTGGATATGGCTGACTTAGCGTCACACGCAAGACCAAGCATGAACAAATTTTCCACCATCGGCTATTACGAAGCACGATTCCCCGTTGATGAACTGCTTCTGTATTATGACTTGAAGGACCAAATTCCTGAATATAGCAGAAAGATAGGGGAAATATCAGATAACCTGACTGACGTTTCAGGTAAGATAAAAACAAGAGAAGATGAGCTTGCTGAGCTTAAAGAAGATCTGAATTCAATAAAGAAATCTATTGATGATATGACCGAGGACTATTTGTTAGAGCGTAAAAGTAGAAAATTAGAAAAGGCAGAGGAATACGCTGAAGCCATCAGAAGAACGATAAATGACATTCGTAGTGAAATAGAAAATCTATTAAAGGAAAAGGATGCTCTTGAGAGGGAGCTGAGAGATACAAAAAGAATTGTTGCTCAATTAGAGGCAAACAAAAGTGAAATCCTCAGAAGATTGAACAGTCCTGATAACACCACTACATTGCATAATGTTCCAATATCCAAAGAAGAAATCAACTTCTTGGAAGGAATTCGAGGTAACTTGAGCGAAATGGGTTTCAGGGATATAATGAGTGAGCTTAAGAGAGAGGACGAATATAACAGAATTACTGGCGCAATGCTACCTTCAATATTGGAAAACTCGCTAATAAATTATCGTTTAGCCAGCGAGGAATATGATCCTAAAGTATTCGAGATTTTGAACAATGCGGGTTTTGATTTCCTAGCGCGTGTAGGTGACGATATTATTAATAGAGAGAGTATGCTTGGCAATATCCTCATTGTTATAAGCACTGATGAAAGGAATATAATAGAGGCACAACTGAGCGAAGCGGATTTCATCAGCAAAATCCGAGGTAAAGTAGCAAAAAATATGGATGTAAAAAGAGTAGAGCCCAAAACAGGGCCCCATAGTTTTGCTATTTATTCTTTCCTTTTGGGAATACATCCATGGGCTCCCTCAAGGGGTAAAATTTCTCAACTTAGAGAACTCACGTGGGCTGGTGATGCATATAAAAATACGTCAGATGCAGAGTTGGAAATACGGCATTCCTTCATGTATGGCGAATCAGAAGTATTCAACAAACTAACAGGAGCGGAGATTATTTTAAAAGATGCAGC
>JAUWGG010000208.1 GCA_030606525.1 Methanobacteriota archaeon
AAGAAGCTGCATCTAGAAGATAAAATAAACCATCTAAGTTCTGGTGGAGGAGCGCTTATCAATTTCTTGATTGGAAAGAAAATGCCTGCGATCGAAATGTTGAAAAGGTCGAAGCGCTCATGAAGCATTAATTCAACATCAAATAAAAAAGATTATAACCATTCAATACAATTTTGATATCTGCAATTTACATTGATACAATAACAAAAATGCCACTGTGGCTTAGCGGTATGCAAGCAGATGCTCGTCAAAACTGCTGGTGCGCTAAATAGCGACTGACTCGTAATCAGTAGGTCGGGAGTTCAAATCTCCCCAGTGGCTCCATAAAAAATCACTCTGTGCTTATTGGAGAGCAAGAACATGGTTGCTAATGTGCAAAGCATCAAGAAAAAGATTCTTGAGATGATCCTTGAGACATCGAAGAGTTTACATCCAGAGGTATTCATAGGTAGATTACGAGCAAAAGAAGGGGTGATTAGTGAATTAATTTTCATTCCTAAATCTAAGGATGTCGTTACGCATCCGACCATAGCATCGGCTGTTGGATTAGCATTAACACCTTATGGACCATATACTGTCGATATGCTCGTTAAACCTGATTTCGTGATGGACTTCAGTGTTGTCGGATTTGTCATAAGCCATACCAAGAAAGATGTGGAACCAAATGAACAAGATCTAAAACTGTTTGGAACAAGAGGAAATACTCATATAATCGCAGCTTGGCCATTTGATCATGATTCTTGGCGAGGGTACGACAGAACCGGAAAGGTAAAAGAAATGAAAGTTATCTAGTTTAAGTCAAAAGGAAACGATGGAATTTCATTTCTCCAAATACTCTTTAACCATCTTTATGGCGCACAGTTCCCCGCACATCGAGCACACTTCTCCATAAGATGTTTTTCGATTTTTTCTATATTTCTTTGCTCTTTCTTTGTCCATGGCATGTTCGAAGATCTCGTCCCAGTTAAGCGCTCTTCTCGCTCTCGCCATAGCTAGATCTTCTGCCCATTCCTTACCTCGAGCTAAATCGGCTGAATGCGCAGCAATCTTGCTTGCTATCGTTCCTACTCTTACATCTTCAACTGTAGGTAAAGAAAGATGTTCAGATGGTGTGACATAGCACAAAAAATCAGCACCATAATAGGCAGCTAATGCACCTCCTATAGCTCCAGTGATGTGATCATAGCCTGGTGCGATATCTGTTACCAATGGACCGAGAACGTAGAACGGTGCGTTTTTGCATACAGTTTTTTCAATTCGCACATTGGCTTCGATCTGGTTCAATGGTATGTGTCCTGGTCCCTCGACCATCGCTTGAACATTTTCTTCCCGTGCTCTATCAACCAATTCACCTAGAATGATGAGTTCTTGGAGTTGGGGTCTGTCAGTTGCATCTGCTATGCATCCGGGTCTTAATCCATCCCCCAAGCTCAAAGTGAAATCATATTTCTTTGCAAGTTCAAGCAAGTAATCATAGTTCTCATAAAGCGGATTTTCCTCTCCATTATGAAGGATCCATGCAGTGAGGAACGCTCCGCCTCGACTCACAACATTTGTAATTCTACCTTGTTTTTTTAATTTAGCTATGCTTTCCTTCGTTACACCGCAGTGAACGGTCATAAAATCTACGCCATCTTTTGCATGTTCCTCAATTGCATTGAAGATATCATCTTCAGTCATATCAACGACCGCGCTCCTCCTCCCTGCTTCTAATCCAGCTTGATAGATAGGTACTGTACCCAGGGGAACTCTCACTTCCTTAAGAATCTTTGTTCTAATGCTGGCAAGATCACCACCAGTGCTTAGATCCATAATTGTATCAGTGCCGTACTTAATTCCAACTTTTGCTTTTTTTAATTCTTCATCAACATCGATATAATCCATTGATGTGCCTATATTGACATTAACTTTAACCCTTAATCCCTCGCCGATACCTAACAGATCTGGTGAGTGAATGGGATTGAATGGAATGACAACTCTTCCTGCAGCAACATTTCTCCTTAATCTTTCTTCCGCTATACCTTCGATCTTCGCTACTTCTTTAATTTCATCAATGATAGATGTTTGTGCTCTTCTCATCAAGGTCATACTT
>JAUWGG010000227.1 GCA_030606525.1 Methanobacteriota archaeon
TGAGCTGCTGGGTGTGCGGGAAGAAAGGCGATTTCGCAGGTCAAGTCTGCGATGAATGCTTTCGAGAGATGGAAGAGTACCATGATGCAGAACTCTGTGGTATGATAGAAGAGGGGCAAAATAGCGAAAAATGATTCTCTGTAAGATATTCGGTCATAAATGGAGATGGCGAGGACGCTCCGGAATGAACGATAGCCCGGGTCCCGATTATAATCCTGGCTATGCAACTTATGAATGCACACGATGCGGAATAGCTTGCAGAATAAAAGAAGATGGTAAAAGGGAGCTCTGGCGGTAAATGGATTCGCATAGCTTCGCAATTCCACGAGCAGCAACACACAAGCGCCGCCTACAAGACGGCGGCGTGATCATAATACTAAAAAGCGAAAGGAGGACATAAGTAACAAAAATGGGGTCACTATACAAATTCAAGGACAAGGATGGGATAATCAAATGGGGCGAGATTTCAATAGCATACAATCCTAACAATCCAAAACTTGATGAAGAAGGTATGCCTATGGTTCCGGTAGTTATTGACGATGGCTATCCAGATGCGAGAAAACTCCGATATATCAAACTTAGCGAGATAATTGAATCACGGTGAAGAAAAGAAATGACTAAATGCAAAATATGCGGACGTGAAAAAGTACCTTACACCACAGACCCGGATATGGTGGAAGATTTTTGTCCCGTATGTGATGACATACCTGGCGGAGCAGAACCCAGTGCATGGCCTACTTTCATAGCGATGATTACACCGAAAAAGGAGGGTGAAGAAAAGAGAAGAAAAGAACGTGAAGCAGGATACAGAAAAGCGAGGCTGAAATATTTGCAAGATATGGAGAAGTTAACGTTTCCCCAGGAAGTCGAACTGAAACAATTAACGAAGGAGGTTGAGAAGGACGATGATATTTAATGTCGCTGGCCATATCGAGATGATTCGCAACGGGCTTTATCAAATATTCACAGACCACAAAGGTGATCCTACGATAATCGTGAAAACTCAGTCACGTCGCCCCAATAGAGGTGTTTATCAAATAGAATCAAAAAGAAAGAAGCCCCACAAGATAGGTTATGCAGTGCAACGCAAACGCGGCGTAAAAGCGGAGCCAGATATAAGGATTCTATTCGATAGGATATGGGAAGAAAGTATCTTTGGATCTTCGCAAAAAGTAGCAAAACCACACTTTTTGTTCATTTCAAAAGAGGATGCTCAGGCAGAAGGTGGTTATACGCCAGAGGATTATGAATGGACATATAGAAAACTCAATCCGAAATGGCAACAAGCACGATGGAGCAGATGGGCGTTTGAGTTTCACGTGATCGAGGTGCGGGTATGAACGGCCCGAACAATCCTATCGGATGGTGTGATTACACAAATAATCCCGTTAAAGGCATGTGTCCGATTACTTCGCATCCATGGTGCTACGCAAGGAGGATATACAAACGTTTCAAATGGGATCCTACAGTAAGGTTCGATGAAAATGAGTTGAATAGATTATTCAAGCTCAAAGAACCAAGTAGGATTTTCGTAGGCTCAACTATTGAACTCTTCGGGAATTGGGTTCAAACTGAATGGCTTGAAAGAATTTTAGAAGTCGTTACACAACTTCCGCAACATACATTTATCTTCCTTAGCCAATGTCCAGAACGATTTAAGTTTTTTGATTTTCCTAATAATTGCTGGACAGGCACAACAATAACACAAGAAGGCAAGACAATGGATTTTCTTATCAGAAATGCGTGGGAATCCTCTGCTCCAGTCCATTTTTATTCTTTTGAACCTCTCCATAGTCATATCAAATCAGGGGGTTACTTATTTACATTCTT
>JAUWGG010000243.1 GCA_030606525.1 Methanobacteriota archaeon
AGTATATATTGGCAAGATAGAATTTTGGAGTGATATGGGAGATGATGTTCTTCTACGATATAATAAAAATAATTGCACGTTTGATTATATGCAATATGGGAATGGCTTCGAAATTGATGGTCGTCCCTTAGATACTGCATCAAACAGTGATTGGATTTTTGATACACCCTCGTTATTGGCACCGACCTACACTCAATACCTACACCGAACTCCAAATGGCAAGGACACAAATAGATCAAGTGATTGGACTATGTTTTCTCAGTTTATAGAGACCAAGACACTCTATTTGCATGATGACGGCACATATGATGAGAATGATAATATAGACTTTTTGAATACTACACCACCTGCTATTGAGAGAGATATGGATGCAGGTCCACCTACTGGTGGAGACTATGACAATGATTCCGAACCGGGAATTACTTTAAGGAAACTTTCTGATCCTAACATTAATAGTCGGTATCAATTGTGGAACTTGACGCCTGTGTTTGCAAAGGACTTCCATGTCTCAGGAGATGTGAACATACCTATATGGACAGAGTCAGATAATCCTGATAAAAATTTGACAGTAAAGGTTGAGCTTTACGATTGGGATGGTATCAGCCCATTCCCAGATGGTGCAAACCTAATAGGCAGTGATACCACCAATAATTTAAACTGGCCAGATGAATGGTGGGAGACCAACTTCACTATAGCTAGTGTATATTATACCATATCAGCTGGGAACCAATTGGTAGTTAATGTCACTAGGGCAGATGATGATGGTGTGAGGATGTATCTAGCATATGATACATTAACCTATGATTCATACATAAATATTTCAACAGATACATATGTTAATATAACGTGGGCTAAGACCTACGATACAAGCGATGTTGAAAAAACAGCATTTAGTATAGATGAGGATGTTGTGGTTAGGGTAAATGTCACAGATCCATTCGGTTCCTATGATATCAGTGGTGCAAATATAACAGTGAGGTATCCAAACGGATCAATAATTCCTTCGATTAATGACACAGCAATGATACTTGAAGATATAGACCATAACTTTCCATCAGCATGGAAACTCTTCAATTATACAATATCAAATGCATTATTGACGGAAGCAGGAACATATGCAATAAACGTTTCTGGGACAGAATCGAATGGTGTTGCAGATAATGCAACGATTACTTTTGATGTTAATCCAGGTGAAGCAGATCATTTAGAATATGTAAGTGGTGACGATCAGAGCGGGACAGTGGACACTGTACTACCAAATGATTTTATGTTGAAAGTTGTAGATCAATCTGGAAATCCAATCAGCGGTTATGAGATCAACTTCACTATTTACAGCGTGCCAATAGATGCAACGAATTACTACTTCACCGAGAGTGGTAATCGATGGTATGATGACATCTCGGATGTCAATGGAATAGTGAACGCTACATTGCACCTCGGCACTAGAGTTGGCAACTACTGGATAAATGCTAGTAATCCCTTATTACCAGGCGCAGCAGGGCCTAAGTATATCGATACATTGAATGCTACAGCTTATTACGGTCAAGCAGATCATCTTGTATATGTTGCGGGTAATGAACAATCT
>JAUWGG010000151.1 GCA_030606525.1 Methanobacteriota archaeon
GTAAGAAAAAAAGAGGAGGGGGGGTAATCGTAAAAAATAAAGGGGGGAATATCGGGATTGTTGTTGTGCAATTATATCTATGCATGAAGACCTATATAAAGCCATCATGGTGTTCACCATGTTATACACCATACACCATCGAAAATACACCATATTTTTAAATTAAAAAGGTCTCACGATTCCTTAAAAATGATCTCCATAGCTTTTAAACATTTTATCGTGGAATACTCCTCAGGTGTTAATCCCTCGCTCTCTATTCCCTCAAGAACTTCCTTGGAGTTTAAAAGCGTAAGGGCAAGAGGATGACCTTTTGTTAAAGTGTACAACATCTTAAACTCCCCCTCATCCACTTTTTGTGAGCGAAGCAAAGCGTTACTGTCTTCCTCATCTAAACCCCCAAGATTTATTACTCCCATTTTTTTGTTAAGAATATATTCCCTGTAGTTATCAATCAACTTCTCATCCCTTGTTGTAATTATGATCTTGAATCCATCAATTCTGTTCACTATCTCGAGAATCAAAGAAAAAGCTTGTATTAATTTTTTATTAGCAGAGAGTAGGTTATCAAAAACACATATGGTATTGGTATTCCTCAATTCATCTTGCAGAATATTAGCGATTTTATTCACATCTATCTCTTCTTTAGAAAGGAGATGATATTTCAGCTTTCTCCTATCCAATTTGTGTAAGAATTTAGCCAAAGTATGCAAAACATCCTCTAATGTGCTCCAATCATAAAATTGATACCACAACATATTCCACTTAGGTTTGTGACATAACATGACCTTAGAGACGAGGTATGATTTCCCAATACCTTTTTCCCCATATGTTATGATTATATTTGTATCGGGAGATTCAATCCATCCATTCATCAATTCTAGTTCATTTTCTCTCCCAAAGAAATCCTCTATGACCGGTGCTTTCTCCAACCATTGTAAAAGCTGCACTTTCTCTTTTTCGATCATAGTTTCCTGAAATGTTCTGTAATCGAATATTCCATCGGAGATATGATTGATGATTTCAAGCAGTGTGAGTTTTATTTCACTCTCTCCAAGATAATTGTTCACTTCATATGCCTTAATTTTTTCAACATCTCCTTCAGCATTTCTCAGCAAAATCTGGGAGTTTCTTAATCTCTCCGATATCTCAGCAGCTAAAGAAACACCCTTTTCCGTTAGAAAATAAACCTTCCTCTTCCTCTGCAATCCAACAACATGGTCTTTGGTTTCCTCTAGATATCCTTTCTCATGAAGTTCTCTCATAGCCCTAGGTACATGATTTATCCTTATTTTGACTGCATCAGCTATACCCTGTTGAGTGACGGCTAAAGGAGGGATCTGATGCTCGTATCTAGGCCAATTTTTAAGATGAAGTAGAATCTTCTCACTAATCAGTGGCTTAAATTTAAGGTGACTTGGCTGCATGCCAAATGAACATTAGATATATTCTATTTAAAATTACCGACTACTAAAACTTTAAATGTTGGGTTATCATATCCAGCAAAAGTGGTTATATGAGAGATAGGATCAAGAAGATCTATGATCATTTAGAGGAAGATGTGGACGTAATTGTGCTTCAAAATGCTGCTGATCCTTTTCTAGATAAGAGTTTTTTTTATGTAACCGGCTTAAGCACAGGACTTTTTGAAGGGTCGATTGCAGTAATGAAATCGGATTATTCCTTAGAGGTCATGACATCCCCCTTGGAGGAAGAGAGTGCGAGAAAGGGTGATTTTACTTTGACTATATTTAAATCTCGAGACGATAGAAATAAGCACATCACAACACGATTAAAAAATATTAAAAAAATAGGAATCAATTCCACGGAGCTTACCTACAAGAACCTATTGGGATTGAAAAAATTGTGCCCCAAATCCAAGTTCATTGATGTATCCGAAGCAATAATAAAAGCACGAGTTGTGAAGGATAGGAAAGAAATAAATTTACTAAAAAAAGCCTGCAATATCGCATCTGAGGTTGCGGAGGAGATCATCGATTCCATTCATGAGGGAATAAAGGAGTACGAGGTTGCAGCTGAGTTGTGCTATCTTATGCAGAAAAAAGGTGCTGTGGGACCGGCATTTGATACCATTGCCGCCTTTGGAAAAAACAGCGCTGAGCCTCACTATACAGCTGGCGATGCGAGATTGAAACGGGGGGATTTCGTTCTACTCGACTTTGGTGCAAAATACATGAGGTATAATTCAGATATCACCCGTACTTTTACGATGGGAAAAGCTTCGAATAGGCAGAGAGAGGTATACGAAGTGGTTTTAAAAGCGCATACAAAGGCTCTTGATGAGATAAGGGAAGGCGCGAATGGAAAAGCGGTGCATAATGCAGCCAAAGACTGCATTGATAAAACAAAATATAAGGGGAAATTTACGCATGGTGTTGGGCACAGCATTGGTTTAGCAACGCACGATGGATGTGGATTGAACCCCGTGATCGATATTACCTTAAAAGAGGGAATGGTTTTTACTGTTGAACCTGGAATATACCTGCCCGGCTTCGGTGGTGTGAGAATCGAGGACGATATCATAGTAAAAAAGGATGGATATGAATTTCTAACCCACGCAACAAGAGATTTCATTGAGATATGATTTTTATATCTTCTCTTACAATCTCTGGTGGAAACTCTCCTTTTTCAATCATCACGATCAGTTGATCAATTGTTTCTCTTGCCTTCTTAGCTTGATATGCGCTTATCCATCCCTCTTTTATCGCATTTCCCAATTCATCTTCATCCAAAACCACATATTTTCCATCTGGAAAGACCCATAAGTCTATGAAAAGATCGAAGACCTCATAGCCACTTCCGATCCTTTTAAAAGGTTCATTGATGTTGCAGTAATATCCTTTTATCACATTATTTTTATCTATCACTTTCACTATTTCAAACCATTTACCTGAAAATTCGTAAGCGATTCCAACATAACCGTTCTCTATCACTGGGATCTTAGCAACCGCAAAAGCATGAGGCAACCCGTCGAAAACGAATTTCGAGATGATGTTCTTTTTAGAATCTAAGATCAATTCATGTTCCCATACATCTATTTTATTTGGTGGTCGAATGAACCTCACAGTTATTTTCTTCGCATGCATATCCATTTTTCTATTATCCATTCTGCTATCTATTCCGCTCTCT
>JAUWGG010000150.1 GCA_030606525.1 Methanobacteriota archaeon
AGAGCTGAAGAGTGGGCTTTCGATGGTGTCGGCATAGAAAATCCCAAGATTAAAGATGCAACCGAATGCCCAAATCAATGCGGATTGTGCAATCTTCATTTGAGTCACACATGCCTTGCGAATGTTGATCTGACGAACCGATGCAATCTTCGATGCCCGATATGTTTCGCTAATGCCAATGCTGCTGGTTATGTGTATGAACCAAGTTTTGAACAGATCATCGATATGCTCAAGGTCTTAAGGGATGAAAGACCAGTAGCTTGTACGGCTGTGCAGTTCTCAGGTGGTGAACCCACTATTTATCCCAAGTTCTTTGATGTTATCAAGGCAGCAAAAAAATTGGGTTTTTCACAGATACAAGTTGCTACGAATGGAATCAAATTAGCTAATGATCCGAATTTCGCTCAGAAATGCGAGGATTTCGGTCTCCATACAGTTTATCTTCAGTTCGATGGATTAAGAGAGGAGATCTACATAAAAGCTAGAGGTCGCCCCCTCATGGATGTAAAAAAAAGAGCGATCGATAACTGCAGAAGTGCGAACCCAATGCCTTTGACCGTTGTGTTAGTGCCTACAATAGTAAACGGGATCAATGATGATCAGGTCGGTCCGATTTTAGATTATGCGATTGAGAATAGGGACGTGATTCGAGCGGTGAATTATCAGCCCGTGTCCTTCACTGGCAGAATTTCCCAAGAGGAAAGGGACGAAGGAAGATGTACTTTGCCTGATCTAGCTGATAAATTGGAGAAGCAAACTACATATTTGAAAAAAGAAGATTTCTATCCAGTTCCATGTGTCACACCCATATCAGAGTTGATATCGATTATTACTGGAGATGCAAAAATAGCATTTACATGTCATCCTCACTGCGGTATAGCTACGTATATATTCGTTGATGATGGAAATGTGATACCAGTAACGAGATTCGTAGATGTTGATGGTATGTTAAAAGAAATGGAGAATTTAGCTATGAAAGCAAGTACAACATTAGGCCAATTCGCGTTGAAACTAGGTAGTAAGATAAAATCAAAGAAAGGGAAAGATAAAAATTTGCTGAAAACCTTTGATAAATACTTTGGCAAATATATAAATGAAGAAAAAATGCCTAAGAACTTGGACATCCGCGCCATCTTGACAAATGTCCTATCAACCGAAGATAAGAGTGCTCTGGCTGATTTTTCTCGGAATGCAATAATGGTCGGCGGTATGCACTTCCAAGATCTTTACAATTATGATATAGAAAGAGTGAAACGATGCGTGATACATTATGCCACACCAGATGGAAGGATCATTCCATTTTGCGCTTACAACGGAGGACCAACTTATAGGGAGGAAGTTGAAAAAAAATTTTCTGTACCGCTAGATGAATGGAAGAAAGGCAAGGGAAAAGAGGATTAACATGCAGGTTGATAAGGAGATATGCATGCACTGCGGTGCATGTGTCGGTGCTTGTCCAAATAACGCGATCTTTTTGTATGAAACGTTCATAGAATTCAATCAAAATTGTATAAATTGCAAATTATGCATCAAGGTATGTCCAGTTGGTGCAATCAGTGAGGGATGAAGTGAAGCATGAATTAGATTACGATGTAGTTGTTGTTGGTGCAGGACCTGCTGGAAGTACAACAGCTAGATACGCTGCCATGAACGGTGCAGATGTTCTGATGATAGAAAAAAGACAGGAGATCGGCTCTCCAGTTAGATGCGGCGAGGGAATTGCAAAAGCGCTACTGGAAAAGGTCGACATTGAACCGAATAAAAGGTGGATAGCAAATGAGGTTCTGGGAGCTAGGGTGATATCACCCAATGGCTCTGTAGTGACCCTAACAGAACGAATGGCAGGGGACGAGACAGGATATGTTATCTACCGTGATGTTTTTGACAAGGAATTGGCGAAAATTGCTGCAAAGGAAGGAGTGGATATCATGCTCAAAACCTCGGCTATATCCATTCTAAAGGAAAATGGGAAGGTAACTGGAGTCAAAGCAAAGCATATGGGAAGAATGTTCGATATAAAGGCAAAGGTCGTTGTTGGAGCCGATGGTTTCGAATCGCAAATAGGGCGCTGGGCCGGGATTAATACGAATTTGAAGCCTAGTGATGTCGAAATTGGTTTTCAATATCATATGGTTGGTATAGACTGCGATAAGGATTTTTCTCATTTCTACTTAGGAAGTTACGCTCCAGGAGGATATGTATGGGTTTTTCCTAAAGCACAGGGGGAAGCGAATGTTGGTATAGGCCTTCAGTTGAGCAAGATCAAAGATAAAGCAGCTCCAAAGAGATATCTTGATGATTTCATAAAAAAGCACAAAGAGTTAGCAAAAGGAAAAGCAATAATGCAAGTAGCTGGTGCTGTCAGCACCTGCGCTCCGATTGAAAGGACAGTAGATGATGGCATCATGCTAGTTGGAGATTCTGCACGACAGATCGATGCATTAACCGGAGGAGGTATCATCAATGCTTGTGTAGCCGGAAAGATCGCTGGCGAAACAGCTGCTCAAGCGATAAAAGAAGAAGATGTCAGCAAAGCTTTTCTAAATAAATATGAAATGGGATGGCGTGACGAAATGGAGGATAGACTATACAGAAACTGGATCGCGAAAGAAAAATTGGCTGAGTTGAGCGATGATACGTTAAACAAGTTGATAGATGCAATATCCACTTATAAGGTAGAAACAATCACCACATTAGAGATATTGCGAGCTGTGCAATCAAAATATCCTGAATTGGTAAAAGAGTTCGAGGAGATGCTTTAGGTTTTGAATGTCACTCAATTTATTTATCTATAACCATCCTTCCATCCTTTATTACCTTTTCCACGAGGTTCACCCCAAAATGATAGGGGATATGTTTGTGGTTTGGAATATCTAAGATAATGATGTCTGCTTTTTTTTCTACTTCTAAGCTTCCAATATTATCTGCTCTATCAATAGCATGGGCTGCATTGATCGTTGACGCAGTTATCGCCTCTTCAACGCTCATCTTCATTTGATAACACGCCATTGCTATAATGAATTGCATCGATTCTGTCCAGCAATTTGGATTTAGATCTGTTGCCAATGCTATCGCTAAACCATTATCGATCATTCTTCTTGCATCTGCATATTCCTTTTCCATTAATGTAAAAGGTACAGCAGGAAGAAGAACACCC
>JAUWGG010000029.1 GCA_030606525.1 Methanobacteriota archaeon
CCATATTCCAACTGAAGTTACAACTGTTTTTCTGAACTTTTGGTGGGTGGGACTCAGTTTGATCGTATTGCTGAGCATATGTATACTTTTCATAAATCTGAGCGATTCGATGCTAGCAGCCTTGTTTGGTGTAGCTTCAACGATGGTTTGGTGCACTTTTTTCACTTCCAAAGGCCTTTTGTGGTTTACAACCGATATTCTCATCATTCCCGCATTGTTGGCTACAGCAGGTTTTTATTTTGCATTGATAGAATGTATCGAAGGTCGAGATAGAAAATTGAAAAAAACCGACCAAATTATCTTCAGAAAGAAATTGATTGTTGGGATACTTCTTATTATCATACTTCTTCCATTAAACTATACTTTTTTCACGGTCACTATTGATGATAGTTATACCAATAAAACAGATG
Source organism: Methanobacteriota archaeon (assembly GCA_030606525.1). GTDB lineage: Archaea > Thermoplasmatota > Thermoplasmata > JAUWGG01 > JAUWGG01 > JAUWGG01. Next base: position 411 of record JAUWGG010000029.1, read on the forward strand.
ATATTGTAGAGTTAAATTTTAGGATTAAGAACTATAGGGTAACGCCCATCACCGTAAGCTACAGATTTCATCTTGATGATCCGATGAGTCAAGGAGATGTATTCGCTGGGAATGGCACTGTTACGATTGGACCGTTTAGCTCAGTGATAATAACCCATGAAGCTACAAGTTTAATTGAAGGGTACGATGTGACTGACCCTCATTTTTTAATAATGAATATAGAGATCACCAAGAATGGATTGGTTATTGCAAGGTATAGCGAACAAAAAAGCCCCTATGATTGGGACTACAGCACCCTCCCACCTACTAAGAAATAGAATAGAAAAAGGATATGGAGACAAGGAATATTGGTATCTGAAAGATAATGATCTTTTGGATGAGAATGCAAAGGTCATCACGATCGTACATGAAACGCAAATAATGAATGATTTCAGTGATGTGATGAATGTAATGGATGTAAAAGTGCACTACATATTAACTCCAAAGAGGATTATTGTAATAAAAAAGAATGAATCAAGATAATTTTTTACAAACTTTGGGGTACTTCAATTGCTAAATCTGGTTAGTACCTTTGTTTCTCAACCATTCTATGACATCTTTTATTTTCCAAATCCTCACCTTTTGTTGTTTCTCAGAATGTTTATCCTCGGTCCAAATCCCATCACACTCGATAGCCAATGCTAAAGCGAGAAAAGGGACATCATCTTCATCAATCTGCCCAATTAATTTATAAGCTTCATCTAATTTATCTAAATAAATTTTAACATCTATCACTTCTAAGTACTCTGACAATATGCTTATCAATTCCAAGTTCTCCGCCACTGTTAGAGAATTTTTTAGAGATAATTCCGGTATCAGCGCATTTAATTCGTTAAAGGTTTCTGTAGGAACAATAAAATGAATTGGAGATGTTAATATGATCCTTCTTGTTGTAGAATCTCGAATGAGAGAAGCAAAAAGGATGTTCGTATCGACAACGAATCTCAATGCCATTCCTCTATGAAGATTGCTTTGCCCTCGGTTCAGCTCTATGCTTTACCCATATCCTTTGCTTTACTTTTTTATCTAGTTCCTCGATGTCATTCTCTGTGAGGGTGCTCTTTTTGAGTAACTCATCCATCCTCCTTAAGTCGCTTATCTTTTTTATGATTGATTGACGAGCAACTTCACTCCATCTTATCTCAGGGTACTTTTTCATCTCGTCATATACATTCTTAGGAATGCTTAAAGTCATGTTTGGCATGGAATCACTAATATAGATATGTGAAAACACATATATAAGTGTTATTCTTATCAAAGCGTTGTGAAATTGAGCAGAACATTCTTTCCTTTCAGCTTCATTTGAACTTTATCCACAAAATTGATCACTTGCACTGGTACTATATCTTTACCTTTCCATTCATAGACAAAATCATGGGTTCCAAGTGTGGATTTAAAACCTAACTCTCTGAATGTGTCGGCTATGATCGATGCTTTTTCACCCTCGCTGCTTATGGTTATAGTCACGTAAGTTTTCATTTTTTTCACCTAACCTTAAATAATATCTTGTGATAAAAAATTATCTATGCCTACCGATCTCCCACCAAACAAAAACATTTTATACCATCATTTGCTTAACTGCTTGCTCTTCTAAGAGCCAATGAATGATGAAGTTGTGTCCTGGTAGATCATAAGGACATACAACTGAAGGAGGAATAATATGGCGAAACCAATGTATGTACGATTTGAAATGTCTAAGGAGCTGGTTGATAAAACATACCAGATGGTAGAGATGGTAAGAGACACCGGGTCATTGAGAAAGGGGACGAACGAAGTGACAAAGCTCGTTGAGCGCGGAGAAGCAAAATTCGTTGTGATGTCTGAGGATGTTCAACCTGAGGAGATTTTAGCTCACATGCCCTTGCTGTGTGAAGAAAAAAATATACCTTATGCCTATGTACCACTTAAACAAGAGTTGGGCATTGCTTCTGGATTAATGAAAGCGTCAGCTTCAGTAGCGATCATCGACCCAGGAAAAGGAAAGGAATTGATGTCTGGACTGATCCAAAAGATAAAAGCTTTAAAAAAATAGGAATTGATGTAAATGCAAGAAGGTATACCAGCAGAAGTTGTTGAAGTCGTAGCTAGAACAGGTATGACTGGTGAAGCCACTCAAGTAAAGGTTAGAGTGCTGGACGGTAGAGACAAGGGAAGGATCATCACTAGAAATGTAAAGGGAGCAGTACAGATGGGTGATATACTAATGCTCAGGGAAACAGCGCGTGAAGCAAGGAAATTAACAGTTAGGTGAGTAAATGCCCTTAAGAAGAGTATGTTCATTTTGCGGGAATGAAATTGAACCTGGCACAGGTAAGATGTATATTAAAAAGGACGGTTCGGTCTTTCACTTCTGTACCAACAAATGTCAAAAGAATATGCTTGTCCTTAAACGTACGCCGAGGCGGATAAGGTGGACAGAGCATTATGTTGAAGCGAAAAAAGAAAGGTTGGCAGAAAAGAAGAAGAAAGAGAAAGTAAAAGTGAAGAAGAAGGTAAGGAGAAAGAAGAAGTAGAATGAGGGTTTTTATACCTCACTATTTCGATTAAGAGTGCACATGTGCGATCGCGCAAATAAGTTCTTTCGGATTAATTCTTGATATAATTTGAAAATGTGAACTTTAAAATAATTGTTATATTTATCACTATAAAGAATTAAGGTAGATAAGAAAAAGGTGGTTGATATGAATATGTTGAATAAGACGTTAATAATATGCTGGCGAGGTTTAGCAGAGGTATGGCATCAGAAGAAATTGATGGCGTTTTTGCTTGCATATCCATTGATCTTCATGGTAATATTCGGGAGCGCCTTTGGTGGGGAATCACCACCGATTTCCATTGATCTGGCAATCGTGAAGGCACCAGAAATGGACAATGATACTTTAGCAGAATCTTTTATTGACATTTTTCATGAGTATGATGGTATTAATGTGATTGAAACTGAGGAAACTGGAGAAGAGCAGGTAAACCAAGCAAAAAAGCTTATTGAGGATAAGGATGTTGTAGCGGTTCTGTTTATTCCTCAATATTTTTCTAGAATTGTTTTCTCCTCCATCAACATCACCATTTTCTACGATGAGGCAGCAGATATAACTACTCGAAATATTGCTGTTGGGACGATAGCAGGAATCATCGATGGTTTTTCCCAAAACATCTCAGAAGAAAAAATTAGATTGGCTCAACAGTATGGCAACATCACTGAAGAAGAAGCCGTGTATATGCGGAGTGTTGCACAACCCATCAATGCTACTATCCTAGGCGTTTCTCCTATGGGGGGAAGAGAGCTCAAATACATCGATTTTCTTGTTCCAGGCTTGGTAGCAATGTCCATTATGTGGACAGGTGTAACCAGTTCTGCCTCCTCACTGGTTGAGGATCGAGTAAGGGGTATTAGACGCCGTATCTTATCCACGCCAACACCCAGGGCAGCAATAATACTAGGTGATACACTTTCCAAGATTGTTCTTATTGGGATCCAGGTTATTATATTATTGCTGGTTGCAGTTCTTGTCTATGACCTTTCCATAATTGGAGAGTTGTGGCTTGTTGCCCTCGTAATCATTATCGGTATGTTCTCAATGATAGGCATTGGCTTGGTTGTTTCAAGTTTTACAAAAACATCTGATGAAGCATCTAACCTATCTATGCTTATCAACTTCCCTATGATGTTCCTCGCAGGAGTGTTTTTCCCAATTTCCCAGGGATGGATGTATTACCTTTCCCGCATCTTCCCGCTTACTTATATCAATGAAGCTTTGCGGGATGTCATGGTGCGCGGTTCTTCTATACAAGATATTATCATCCCGTTCATAGTTTCGATAATATTCGCCGTAGTCATTTTTGCCATCGGGGTTGTCTTGTTATCAAGGAGGGGGGAAGCATGAATGCCATATCTGTTAATAACTTATGCAAGAATTTCAATGGAGTTGTTGCTGTTAAGAATGTTTCTTTCAATGTTGTGGAAAAAGAGATATTTGGTTTCCTTGGTCCAAACGGAGCTGGGAAAAGTACGATGGTAAAAATACTCACCAGCCAATTACCAGCTTCATCAGGTACAGCACGAATCTTTGAAAACGATATTGCCCGGGCAGGGAAGATAAGGAGCCTAGTTGGGATCGTTCCGCAAGAATTATCACTTAACGAGATGCTCACAGCAAAGCAAAACATAATTTTTTATGGAACACTCTACAGCGTGCCACGAAAAAAAATCGAGGAGAAGGCAGAGGAACTTCTTTCTATTATGGATCTGCGACATCGAAAAAATGACCTGGTAAAGAACTTTTCTGGGGGAATGAAACAACGCCTGAATATCATTTTGGCGCTTTTGCACAACCCAAAAGTATTGTTCCTCGATGAACCTACCACAGGTCTAGATCCCCAGGCGAGAAGAAGGATTTGGGAATTCATTAAGGATATCAATGAGCAGGGAACAACCATTTTCCTCACCACCCATTACATGGAGGAAGCAGATCATCTCTGTGATAGAATTGCGATCATCGATGAGGGAAAGATAATCGCCATGGATACCCCTTTTGAATTAAAAAAGAAGTTGAGAAGAGAATCAGTTGTTGAGATAAAGATAGACTATGATGATATGCTCATAAAAAATATAGAGAGTGTTCATGGTGTGAAACATGCAAGCTATGCCAATGGAACATTGAAGATCATCGTTAAGGACAGAAAAGGACTATTATTGGATATAATGAAGAATCTTTCGAGCAGGAACATCAAATCACTCTCAACATTGGAGCCGAATTTAGAAGATGTTTTCTTGGCTCTCACTGGTAAAAGACTTAGAGATTGAAGGGAAAGAAAAAAGAAATATTTAAAGCTGGAGACTGATTGAAAATGAGCAAGGAGATGAATAATAATATGAAACGATGGAGCGGTTGGAAATCGGTTTGGGGTGTTGCAATTGCCTTAATGATAGTAGAAGTTGTACTCTTTATTTTTTTCTACCATGAACCTACTATTGAATCGCTTGGTTATATCGGATGGATAATTCTCTACGCTGCAGCTTTCCTAGGCGTTATACCGGTTTTCGCGCTTCGCAAAAAGGGTGAAGTTGTAAAAGGAGACAGCTACATTCATACGAGTGTTCTCGTCGACAGCGGACTGTATGCCATTATCCGGCATCCGCAGTACCTCTCATTTATCTTGATCTGCCTTGGCATCATTTTAGTCGCACAACAATGGTTAATCGTAATTATCGGTGTTCCAGCGATGCTGTTGAATTACATGGGTATACGACAACAAGACCATTTCCTCATACAGAAGTTCGGTGATAATTATTTGCGATATATGAAAAAGGTGCCGAGAATTAATTTTTTGGTGGGAATCATACGATTGCTGCGACGTGGAAAGAGAGAATGAAAACGATTGCTAATTCAGGAAACTTCGTATCCCGATATCGTTAAATATAAAAACTAGCTTTCAGGTAAACAAAATAAGAGAGGGATATTATGGAGAGAACTTTTGTTATGATAAAACCTGATGGCATGCAGCGTGGATTGGTTGGTGATATCGTTGGAAGATTTGAGCGGTGCGGTTTAAAGATCGTGGCAATGAAATTGACCAAAGCATCAAAGGACAGGGTTCGGAACCATTATCCAAGCAGTGAGAAATGGTTCAAGATCGTTGGTCAGAAGACACTTAAATCCTATGAGGAATATGGCTTAGATCCAAAGAAGGACTTGGGAACAGATAACGAACTGGAGATCGGTAAGCGAGTCAAGGATTGGTTGGTTGAGTTTATCTCTTCTGGTCCTGTTCTCTGCATGGTCTTAGAAGGAAATCATGCTATAGATAATGTGAGGAGGATAGTTGGAAACACACTGCCGATCTTTGCTAAACCTGGAACGATACGCGGCGATTTTTCAATAGATTCTGCGGATTTTGCAAATGTTAAAAGAAGGCCGATAAGAAATATAGTCCATGCTTCCGGAGATGAGGAAGAAGCGAAGCATGAGATAAACCTCTGGTTTAAAGAAGCGGAGATCTACGAATACAAGAGGGCTGAAGAAGACATAATGTTCGGTTGATCCTCTAAAAGAGGTAAAATACATATATACCCATGCCTTTCAACAATGCAGAAAATGTTATGAGTTGAGTGATTATGGAGATCCGTCAGCCGATAGTGAGCGTCTTAGGACATGTAGATCATGGAAAAACCTCCCTCCTTGATAAGATCAGAGGGACTGCTGTAGCTTCAAGAGAAGCTGGAGCGATCACACAGCATATAGGCGCTACTGAAGTCCCCTTAGACACAATCTATGAGGTATGCGGCCCTCTGATCCAAAAAAGGAAGTTCAAGATACCAGGATTACTTTTCATTGATACCCCTGGTCATCACTCGTTCACTACGCTTCGAGCGAGAGGTGGGGCCTTATCTGATTTGGCAATACTGGTCATAGATATAAACGAGGGTTTCAAACCTCAAACAACTGAATCCCTTAACATTTTAAGGCAATACAAAACACCGTTTATCGTGGCAGCAAATAAAATAGATAGGATCCCGGGATGGAGAAAACACAACAATGAGAATTTCGCATCCACTATAAAAAATCAGCCTGAGCAGGCGAAGGACCTGCTGCAGGAAGCGATCTACAGGTTGGTGGGAAGATTATACGACCAGACATTCTCTGCTGATAGATATGATAGGGTGGATGATTTTCAAAAGAATGTCGCAATAGTTCCAACGAGTGCAAAAACAGGTGAGGGGATACCAGATCTATTATTAGTGCTCATTGGTTTAGCCCAACGCTTCCTCGAACAACAATTAGAGAGAAGAGAAGGAAGAGGAGAAGGAACGATTCTTGAGGTGAAGGAAGAAAAGGGTTTGGGCACAACGATTGATGTGATCCTCTACAAAGGCACTATTAAGAAGGGAGATAGGATTGTTCTCGGCACTACAGGAAAACCAGCCGTGACGAAGGTCAAAGCATTGCTCAAACCAAAACCATTGGACGAGATTCGCGATCCGAAGGAGCGTTTTGATTATGTCAATAGTGTGAATGCAGCAGCAGGGATAAAGATATCTGCTCAGAACCTCGAAGGGGTTTTATCTGGTGCACCAGTGATCGTGGCAAATAAAGAGTTGAGCGAGGTTATCAATGAAGTGGAAAAGGAAACACGGTTGTCTATTAGAACAGAGGAGGAGGGCATAATCATAAAGGGTGATGCCATTGGTTCCTTGGAAGCATTGGCCTTTGAAGCGGACGAAGCGAAAATTCCCATTAAGAGCGCAAGTATAGGAGATATTTCAAGGAGGGATATCATAGATGCTGCGACCATTCTAGACCCACTGAGGAAGGTGATCTTGGGATTCAACGTCAAGGTTTTACCAGAAGCTTTTGAAGAATCGCATGGCTCGGATGTGATCGTCATTACAAATAATGTAATCTATAAACTATTAGAGGATTATGAAGTATGGTGTGAAAAGAAGAAAAGGGAATTGGAAGAAGAGAGAAGAGGTATGATGGTCTATCCAGGCAAGATCAAAGTACTTCCAGATTGTGTTTTTAGGGTGAGTAAACCGGCCATTGTTGGTGTGAGGGTATTGGCTGGAAGGATCAGATCAAAAAGGTCGCTGTTAAGGGATGATGGAAGGGTAGTTGGTAAGATAAAGAGCATTCAAACAGAAGGGAAAAGTTTGAAGGAGGCTATTGCAGGTGAAGAGGTAGCGATCTCCATCGAAAATGTAACCGTTGGTAGACAGATCAATGTTGAAGATATTCTTTACATGGACATCCCGGAAAGGGATGCAAAAGAATTGGCAGAATTAGAGTTAAACATAGATGAGCAGGAAATTCTTCAAAAAATCTTTGAGATAAAAAGAAGGGAAAGCTCGTTTTGGGGAATGTGAAGCATCGGTGTGACTAACACTGGGAGTCAAAAAGATTTAAATAAGTATAAGACGATTATACATACATAATTATTGGTAGAAATAATTATGAATAAGAGGAGGGAATGAATGAGAAAAGTGAAGAGAATAGTGATTGTGTTGGTAGTGA
>JAUWGG010000072.1 GCA_030606525.1 Methanobacteriota archaeon
TAAATAGAAATCTCTATTTGCTACTATATCTTTATCCCTTCGATGAAAGGCAAGTTCATCACATTTGAAGGAATAGATGGCTCGGGGAAGACAACGATCGCAAAGGAAGTGTTTACCAGGTTAAAGAACAGCGGTAGGGATGTGATCTTAACTTTGGAACCAACTCAAACATGGTTAGGCGATGCAGTCAAAAGAAGCTATGATGAAGAGGTCAGCCCATTCACGGAATTATTTTTATTTTTGGGAGATAGGGCTACCCATACTCAAAAAATAAAAAAATGGCTTGAGCAAGGAAAAATCGTTCTCTGTGATAGATACTGCGATTCAACTTATGCCTATCAAGGCGCTGCATTAGAAGAGAAATTAAGAGAATTTAGAATGGATGCAATGGAGTGGATGAAATATATCAGCAAACCATTTATCACAAAGCCAGATCTAACTATTCTATTGGTTATCGAATCAAAAATAGCGCTGCAGCGATTATCGAACAGAAAGAAACGTACTAAATTCGAAAATATGGGTTTTTTAAAGAAGGTGGAAGAGAATTATCTAAAACTCGCAAAAGAAGAAAGATTTGTGAAGATCGATGCAAAAAAGAGTATAAAAGAGATTGTGGATGAAGCTGTAAATTATATTGAAGAATTGGTTAAGAGTTCATAATTAAGACTTAAAGCTTCTCTACCCATCTATAATCCACTTGCAATCAGTTGTCACATGTATCCAATATCCGCAGCCTGGTCTCATCATATCCTCATCTGTCAAGGTTTTTAGGTAATAGGGAGAAGAGTTCGCATCGTATCCCTCCACCTTATCATATGGTATGCCTTTCAGCGCATCGGAAACGTTTTTTTCTGTAAGCGAGGGATAACCAATTAGATTCCATCCCCTGTACAATAAAATGGTTGTGGAACCAGCTCGCATACCTGTAACATTCAAATAACCATCACCTACATTGGTGATATTGATCCATAGACCCATCGTTCGATTAACATCTGTTAGATCATTGTATCCTTGGGGTTTGAAAGTAGCGTAGGTTAGCCAATGGTCATTTGCGTCTATGGGTTCATATCCACGAGTTATGTTCCATACTGTGTTTCCACCGTTATCATCTAGAACATTTAATATGCTTGTGTTAGACTGTTTTAAGGGTACGGATATCAAGTTCCAACCAGATGTAACTGGAATGCCAAATTCTTGTTTATTGACACGTTCAACAGCAGAAGAAACATTCAATTTTCCATAGCCCCAATCGATATTCGGCACATTACCGGTGAACTCATCTTTTCTAGCTGTATCTCTTAAAACCTGTTTTACTTCCTCATTGCTTAGATCTGGGTCTGCTTGAAGCATTAGAGCGACAGCTCCAGCAACATGCGGACCGGCAGCACTTGTTCCCCCAAACCACTGATACGCTCCATGAGGATAACCAGAATCTTTCGAAGCTGCAGTGATTACATCGTAGTCTCCAGGCGCTGCAATGTCAAGTATGTTCACATCATCTATACGAGGACCTCTACCACTAAAATCACTGAGTGCTCCAACAACTTGTCCGTACTCGTTCCTGGTGCTGTAAGATGCCACTGTGATCGCACTATCTGCCGTTGCTGGCCAAGTTATGGTTTTATTGTCGGTGATATGATCTGCGAATATCGCACCATTGCTCCATCCAGATTGATCATCTTGAATGTATCCGTTAATTTCCACTTCATTAAGATCGTTGGTAATTTGCATTTTCCAGTAGCCAATTGCGATAGAAGAACCTCCTCTTGTGATCGAGACATCCATTTTTGCTGTGCCACGAGATGAATTTGATTTGTAAGAGTATATCTCATGACCATCAGCAGTTGTTACTATGGAGCCATCTCCAGGAAGCACAACGGTATTCCCCCCTCCACCCGTAGGTGTAGTGATCTCCAATGTCAATGGATTGCTTGTGTCTCTCCACAACACACTCAACCATACTTCTGTTATTTGAGGAGCATAAAAAGGAACAACAAAACGGGTAGTGCTTGTCTGTTGGTTACTTACGTTTGTCAAAAAATGCTTGATACCTCCAGCCAAATTTCCAGCTGGAACGACTTGAATCACTCCTTCGCCAGCCTTAGTATCCATCATATGCTCTAGGTTTGAGGAACCATCAAGAAATAACCATGTCCACTCTCCCCATTCGATCAAAATGATATCTGCATCATTATTGGCAGCCCAAACATATTTCTCTTCAAATTCCTCATTGGTATTAGCCTCTGCGATCATCAAGTCAGCATCTGGTGCTATCCCTGTAAATCTCTCATGACCAATGATTCCCCCAGACAAAATGCCACTTACCGATGTCCCATGCCCGTGGTTGTCTCCTCCAGATGAAATTAAATTAATACCTCTTGTATACTCAACATTTCCAGAACAATTTGTTTTATATATCTTTGAGGTGTTGAGTGCTAATAATTTTTCTTCAATATCAAGCATCAAATTGTCATTTGTGTCGTTTGCAATAAATAACAATTCACCGTAAGTCGGATCGTTCTCTGTGAATCCCTGCGCTGTACCGTAATTTCTCATTCCATCGTTATTCTCATCATTGTATAACCAATCGACACTGGTTTGAAATACTCCATCATCATTAGTTATCCCACCATACCAATCATAGATCGCTCCATCAAAGAAACAAAGAGTTTCATTTAGATCTGCTAATCCATTCCTATTTAGATCTACAGCATCTATCCCATTTTCAAAAGAATTGCTATCATCCACATCTATCCAATCGTATATACCTCCATCTTGACGCCAAAAACTTGGGTGAAAAACATCTATGCCAGTATCTAAATTGGCAATCAATACATCCTTCCCCGTTATGTTCCTGTCAAATGAATCTTTCATGGTCCAAACATCATCTGCACGAATCTCTGGGACACTGACATCTAAAGTTTTTTGAAGGCGGGGATGCCATAGTGCTTCAATTCTCTCCACTTCAGGCATAGCTGAGAGATCATCAATGATTACCCATGGGATGGTCATAATATAAACGGGACCTATATGCATCACCTTACCGTCCATTCTACTAAATCGAGCACCTAGCTCCTCGATAACCTTAATTTTTGCATAAGTTATCTCTGATGTAAATCGAACACTCACCTTCACGTTATCTTTGGAAACTAAATCAAGAATGCTGGGAACACGCATGCCCCTTTTCTTCGCGGTCATTAAAAAATTCAATGAAGAGTCCTGCTTCTCTCTCACAACGGCGATTTCATGATTTACTGCATCAGAAGATAGTTTATCCATAACAGTTGGTCCGGCTACGCTAACGATCCCTGCATACGCTACACCAATAATACAAATAACGATGAATATAGAGAATAATCTTATTAAAGCTCTTGCCACAATCCTCCTCCTGCATTCAATTCTAATACATGGTATATAAATCACTGAGCCCTTATATAGTTTTTCTAAAAATGGGATTAATGAGAACATATATGTATTTCAATTGTTATTTCGATCGTGGTAGAAATGATGAATGTAGAGGAATTCGTTAAGAAGCTTAAGGGCAGAAAAAATCTAACTGAGGCAGAAGTGAATTATGTATTAGAGAAATATAATATTCCAACACCTCCTCACATAGTTGTAAAAGAGGAAAAAGATTTAGAGAAAATAACCTTCGATTATCCAATGGTTATGAAAGTTTGCTCCCCCAACATCCTTCATAAGACAGATGTAAGTGGAGTGAAGCTGAACATTCAAACGAAGAAAGAATTGTATGGTGTGTTCAAGGAGATGAGCAAGCGCTTCCCAGGAGAGAACTTCCTTGTGGGGAAAATGGAGGAGAAGGGGATAGAACTAATAACCGGTTTGATCAAGGACCCTACGTTTGGATTGACCATCATGTTCGGTATAGGAGGAATATTCACAGAGATTTACAAGGATGTTACATTCAGATTAATACCCATCGAGAAATACGATGTAGAGGAAATGCTCAAAGAAATAAAAGGAGCAGCATTATTGGAAGGTTTTAGAGGCATTAAAGTGAACAGGGATGCAGTTATTGAATTAATGCTCAATGTTTCGAGGTTAGCGCAGGATTTCGAAAAATATATTGACCAAATGGATCTGAATCCTGTTTTTGCAAGAGAAAAGGATGTTGTAGTTGTAGATGCGAAGATGATATTGAGATGAAAAACCCTTTTATCTTTTGATCTGCATGTGGGTTGGATGATCGCTAAAGGCGCTTGGCACTGGATAATTACACCGTTGATTCTTAGTGTTTTAGCTTTTGTTCTTTCGACCAATCATTCTTCTTCAATCTTGCATTTTCTCGCCTTTATTTTCATCATTCTCTTTTTCATGTTCTTGACTTTCTTCAGGGATCCATATAGGGAAATAGGAAAAGGGATAACAGCGCCAGCTGATGGCATAGTGAAAAGAATTGAAAAAAATGACGAATCTATAATGATCTCTACTTTCATGAGGATACATGATGTGCATGTGAACCGCTGTCCGATAGATGGAAAAGTTATGGGATTAAAACATGTTCTTGGGAAGCATATTCCCGCTTACAAAGAAGATTATGAAAAGAATGAAAAGGTCATCATTGATCTTGATACAAAGATCGGAAAGGTAAGGATCATTCAAATCGCAGGCATCCTTGCAAGAAGGATCGTGCCTTATGTTAAAGATGGTGAAGAATTAAAAAAAGGACAAAAGATAGGGATCGTTAGGTTCGGGTCAAGGGTCGATCTGCATTTACCGTTAGATGATATACGATTAAAGATCAAAGAAGAAACAAGGATTTATGCTGGTACGACCCAAATAGCGGAGGTTGAACGTGTTGAATAATAAGAAAATGGATTACATTCCAAGTGCCATAAAGAAGTTGTCCATAGCAGATATTTTTACACTTGCAAACGGTCTTATCGGTTTCCTAGCTATAACTTACATCTTCGATGGAAAGTTCTTATTGGCTTCAACGCTGATCATATGCGCGATAATATTAGATGGATTGGATGGTTTCATGGCTCGGCGTTTTGGCTCCAAACATTCCTTGGGTAGATATCTTGATTCTTTGTCAGATACGATATCTTTCTGTTTCGCTCCTTCAATTTTGATTTACGCCATGTACTATGACATAAACAAAGGTACAGCCTTGACCTCCTTTGAAAACGCGCTAACTGTTGTAGCATCGATGTTCGTTGTCTGTTTTGGAATCATTCGGTTGGCAAGATTTACTTACAAAGAATATAAATTTAATGAATTTATCGGTGTACCAACACCAGTTACAGCTTTTCTTATTACAGCGTTGTGCCTTCTATTTGGGGAAGGGAATGCTAATACATTTTCAGTTCAAGAACAACCATACATTGTATTGCCTATAACGATCATCATTTCCTTTCTTATGATCAGCGATGTAAAGTATCCTAAAATAAGGGGTAAGTTCGATGTGATATGCACATTAGGTTTAATCTTGATGTTGATACCTGCCTTTGCGCTTATTATTGTTCCTGCTCGCAACCTTTATACGGGGGTAGCGCGTTTTTCCACGATGCTGTCATTGATATTGATTTCAATCTATATCATTGGAGGTCCGATCTATGTCAAATGGAAAAAAAGATCCTGGTGAAAAACTTTTTAATTGCTCAGATATCGAAAGAGCAGCATTCGAGGCAGGTATTAAATTGGGTACGATATATCATCAATTCGTTGGCTCACCTATCAGCCGAGCTAATGTGGATGTTTTAGAAAAGGCTATCGAGGACGGAGCAAGGATACAGCCATTCGTAGAGGATGTTAGAGTAACAATCGATAGAACGAGTTTAAAAGAGAAAACAAGTGAATATGATTATCAGACTCTTAGAGGAAGCATGTTGAATGTGTGGCTGAAAGTGGTTTATAAGGATGCAGTGATCATTTGTGAAATGCGCTACATCGAAGAATTAGATTATCCTCTTATGTATATAAGAAAGGTAAAAAAATCGCAGTAAATACATTATACT
>JAUWGG010000156.1 GCA_030606525.1 Methanobacteriota archaeon
AGGAACATGTAGATATAACGAAGGAATATGTTGAGAGGATAGTGGAGAAGAACGATCTATCTCTAGATGAGTGTCCTTGCGTCGTTATGGGTACAGGAAACTTCTTAGCAAAAGATGCAGCAGAAAAAGCAGGGTTTAAGAATATCTTAGAGTTTGGAGATTTGCTTGGACACAATATAAAAATGAATTTGGAAACATCATTTGCTGTAGCATATCTAGTAAGGGAAATTGAATAAAATCTAGGAGAAGATTTAAAAACTTGGAAGAGCATTAGGAGTAAAAGAAGGATGGGGTTAATATGATATTATATGCTCTTCTATCGTTAGCTGCAGCAGTAATCAGTATAATGCTTGGCACTTATGTGATGTTAAGGAATCCAAAACATTCAGGGGCAAAGGTCTTTGGGTTGATGATGGTTTTTTTTATGATCTTTAGTATTGGAGAGTTTGGGAAGAGGATTTGTCCAATAGATGCATCAAATTATGTGATCTTTTTAGATAGAATATCATGGATTGGAATAAGCTTCATAGGAGGTATGTTCTTATACCTCGCGCTAATGTTTCCAAGACGAAATAAAATCCTTGATAACAAAATCACTTATCTTCTGTTATTCTTCCCATCTGTTATATTCCTATATATCGTATGGGCAACAGATTTACTCATCACAGGCACAGAGAATTATTACTGGGGACTGGGTACAACTTATAACGATCCTCTCTTCATTGTATTCTGTATAATCTTAGAGCTTTACCTTATAATAGGTCTCTATTTGTTCTATAGAACTTATAAGAAGACCACGTCAAAAATAGAAAAAGCCCAATCGATCATGATGTTAATCGGTGCAGCAATTCCAATCGTAGGAGGTACTGTTACCAATGTGATGTTTCCCGCATTTGGTTTAAAAATAGTTCCCTTATTAAGCTTATTTCTGACTTTTAGCGGAATATTCATAGCATATGCCATTGTAAAGTACAAACTATTGATCATCGAACCAGTCGCTGAGCCATTCGTTGTCCCTGGACCAATCGTTGAACTGGATAAAGGTTACACCTATCTGATCTCAGAAGGAAAACCAACAAAAAGCTACCAACTCTTCGTTGATTTAGTGAAAAGTGGCTCCAATGGGCTTTTTATAACGACCACCGATCCAAACGAAATCAAAGAACGATACGGTTTAGAAAGAACACCATTTATTTGGGTAACATACAAGGGAAGAGGGGAAAATTGGCTCAAACCAAATGAGTTATTGGATGACAGTACAGCTGATGCAATTAAAAATTTCCTTGAAAAAAGTAAGGACAGCGTTATCATTTTAGATTGTTTGGAATATGTAGCAAACAAAAATTTAGGTTCTATTAAGAAAAGGTCTTCACTGCTTGAGCGTGCTAATTCCCTATGTAATGCCATTGTATCGAACAACTCTCGATTGATTATCCCAGTACGTGAGGAAATGATCGCTGTGGAATTAAAGGAGAAGATTAAAACTGAAAATGTTGTACCATCTCTAAGCTTATTTAATACATTGGTTTTTGAGAAAGCAGTTAATTCAGCTGTGAAATCGCTTCTACCAATCATAGGGGAAGAGGCGTTGAGAAAAAAAGTGGAAATGCTGCGGGATACCACACCACTATTTTCAAGTATCAAATATGAAGATGAGGGGATAACCATCGACATCAATAAAAAAATCACCAAAGAGGATATTATATACTATGCAAGAAAGTGGCTCTCAAATTTTTCAGATATTAAAGATATAGAGGTATCCTCCATTGTTTTAAATATTTTTGAGAACTATGGATTCTGTAAAGCTGAGATTGTAACCTCACAAGGCACCACTTATCTTGTAAGTGAAGAAAAACCAATTAAATCATATCAGATGCTCAAAGAGCTGACTCATGTTGGCTATCGGGGTTTATGTATTTCACGAATAAAACCAAAACTCGCCATGGAACAATATGGTTTAGGTGAAAACACAACTCTGTACTGGTTGACTAAAACAAAAGATGTGAACATACCATACATCGTTCATCCTGAACAAGATGAGATCAGCAATGTTTTTACGCATTTCATCAAAGATAGTGGGAAATGTGTTGTCTTGATAGATGGTCTGGAATATTTCATTGACATCTTTGGGTTCAAACCTGCACTTGATCTTCTTTACGTCTTAAGGGATGAGGTGGCTATGAGCAATGCAAGAGCATTAATACCATTTTCACCAGGAGCTATAGAAAGAGAGGAACTAGCGTTGTTGGAAAGGGAGTTGGAGATACTTTAAAAGCATCAAAAGATTTATTATTGCATTGATGATACACCGATGGGGGGAAAATATGGCGACAAGAGTTAAAATAAAAAATGCTGAAACCGGTGCATCTGTCGATATGGATTTAGAGATGGACAATACGATCGAGGAGATCATTGAGAGTGCTGCCAGCTATTGGGAGCTGCAAGCAGGTGCTTATGTCCTAAGAAAAGGAAAAACCGTTTTAAGGGGACAAGCCACGATCGTTGATGCAGGTGTTCGGGGAGAAGATGTACTGGAATTGATACCTGATCCTGAAGGGGGATTTTGTTTTTAATTCGGTGGAAACATGCCCTTGCCTTTTGACATTCTTCAAAAGAGGGTGCGCAATGAGATCGAGATGTGCAAGCATCATTTATCTCATAGGATCGTTCTGTCGGATGCAGCGTGTAGCAAGTTCCCTGTCGAGGTTAAAATAACATTATTGAAGACTCCTGGACCAATAATGCATAATGAGACGATAAAGCATAGATACACTCACGAACTCAAGCTCATCATTACAGAGAATTATCCCTATCAAAAACCAATAGTGAAGTGGCAAAGTGAGATATTCCATCCAAATATAATGCTGCCAGAGGATGGAGGATATCTTTGTACGAAATTGTTGGATGATTGGAATTTCACATCCTCTCTTCTAGCATTTATTAAAGGGATAGAATCCCTGTTGGTGAATCCAAACCCTAGGAAGCCGTTTGGAAATGACAGCTGCACACGGGCAGCAGAAT